>JAMONG010000102.1 GCA_027066595.1 Sulfurovum sp. | reverse complement strand
ACTTAAAAGCAATGCCATGATGGTAAATATGCTCTCTAAAAATTATAAAGAGTATGAACAAAAACTTTTACCTCTTATAAAAAACAGTTACCAACTGGGTGAAACATCAGTGATAGAATATCTACTTAACCGTCAGAAACTATATACATTAAATCAAGAGTTGTTTGCAACAAAAAAAGCATATTACAATACATTATTTACGCTCTATACTCTGAGTGAAAAAAAGGACACAAAATGAATAAAAAAATACTATTGGGCATGATGCTAACATTCGGACTACAAGCTGAACAGATCCAAATGACATCTGAACAGGAAAAAAACTGGAATATCAGTGTGGAAGCACCTAAAGCTTCCAAGAGTTATCCTTTTGGAGAGTTTATCGCTCATGTCGTGACACCTCCTACACTTTTAAATACAATCTCACTCCCATTTGAAGCCAATGTAAAAAAGCTTTATGTTGCAAAATATCAAAGGGTTAAACATGGAGATGTCTTGGCAGAAGTAACAGGTACCAAATGGATAGAGGTACAACAAAAAGCCATAGCTGAAGCGATTGAGTATAAGCATCATGCACATTTGACAGAGCGTAAAAATGTGCTTTGTAAAGAGGAGATAATCCCTCAAAAAGAGTGTGTGGCTGCTAATGCAGAACTTAAAGCCGATAAAATCAGAGTCGCAGCATCTAAAGCTTTACTCAAAGGGTATGGGGCAAGTCAAAGTGTGATAGATACTTTATTTAAAAATTTAGAAATTTCCAATACGATTAAGATTACCTCTACGGTAGACGGAAGCATCATTGAATTAGGTGCGACACCAGGAAAAAGTACAAACCCAGATGATGCCTTGTTTGTGATTAAACAAGAGGGTGCTTTATGGCTTGAAGCCAACATAGAGGCAGATAGAACAATGAAACTTCACGAGGGACAAGATGTAGAAGTAACATTAAATCAAGAGTTATTTAAAACAAGAGTGTTACAAATTGCTCCTGTCATTAACCCTCAAAATCAGACGAGACAGGTGAGATTTTTGTTACCAACAAAAGCAAATATCTCCTCAGGCTTTATAGGGAGTGCTAAACTTACTTTATTTTCAGATGTATTAAAAGTAAAGAAAAACTCTGTAATCAAAGAAGGATTTACACAAATTGTTTTTGCTAAAACAAAAAAGGGATTTGTTGCAGTGCCTGTAAAGGTATTATCTGAAGATGATGACTACTACTATCTTAAAAAGTCTCCAAGACTTCAAGATGAAATTGCTACAAATTCATTGGCTATTTTGAAAAATCTTTTAGGTGGCAGTGATGAATAAAATAATTGGGTTTGCACTCTCTCAAAGGTTATTCTTTTCCCTTTTGGCAGTGGTGATTCTAGGACTGGGAGTAAAAACATACAACGAATTACCTGTTGATGCTTTTCCTGACATTTCACCTACGCAGGTGAAGATTATTATGAAGTCCAATGGTATGACGCCTGCAGAAGTGGAGTCTCGTATTACTGTACCTATAGAGACAAAAATGGTAGGTATTCCTTATGAGACGATGATGCGTTCTACAACCAAATATGGTTTGGTTGATATTACGATTGATTTTGAAGATGGTACGGATATTTACTGGGCAAGACAACAAGTAGGAGAGCGGCTCGCTGAGATAAAAGAGGAACTTCCTTCTAATGCCACAGGTGGTTTAGCACCTATCTCAACACCACTTAGTGACATCTTGATGTTTACTATTGAGTCTGAAGCCTTGTCACTAGAAGCCAAACGTACACTACTTGATTGGATAATAGCACCTAAAATACGTGCTATCAGTGGAGTAGCAGAAGTAAATGCCTTGGGTGGAAAAGTAAAGACCTATGAAGTAACACCAGACTTAAATAGAATGCGTGCCAAAGGGATTACCTTAGATCAGATTTTTGAAGCTTTAGAGAAAAACAATAAAAATGATGGGGCAGGGCGTGTTTCACAAGGGGTAGAGAGTATTTTGGTACGAAGTGTGGGGAGGCTGAAAAATATTCATGATATTCAGACACTTCCCGTACATAAGATAGGTGACCATATCATCACCATAGGAGATGTTGCAACCGTACACTTTGGTTTCTTGACACGTGCTGGGTTCGTAAGTAAAAATGGTCAAGGAGAAGCAGTGCAAGGCTTGGTGCTTGGACTTAAAGGTATTAACACCACAGAGGTGCTAGATAAGGTGAAAGAGGAACTTTTACGTATAGAAAAGATGCTACCTCATGGTACGAAGATTGATATTTTTTATGATCGTTCTGAATTGGTTAATTTAGCAACAGATACGGTGAAAAATGCTTTGTTTGAAGCGATAGTGTTGATTATGGTTATCTTGCTTATCATGCTTGGTAACTTGGCATCGGCAGTTTCTGTGGCACTTATTTTGCCATTTGCCTTGCTTATGAGTTTTATGGCGATGCAGTATTTTGGTTTGACAGCAAACCTCATGAGTCTTGGAGGTTTAGCGATTGCCATAGGGATATTGGTAGATTCAGCGGTGGTGGTCGTGGAGCATATTACTTCAGAACTTGGTAACCCTAAACATAAAAAACAGAATAAACTGCATATTATTTATAATGCTACTGTCGAGATGGCTCCTTCCGTGGTGACAGGGGTACTTATTATTATTATCGTATTTGTTCCGATATTGACACTTGAAGGGTTGGAGGGTAAGCTTTTTAGACCAGTGGCACTGAGTATTATTTTTGCACTCTTTAGTTCTTTAGTGTTGGCACTTACGCTTATCCCTGTGTTGAGTTCTTTTATATTGAAAAAAAGACCCGACAGTGAACCAAGGCTTATT
>JAMONG010000101.1 GCA_027066595.1 Sulfurovum sp. | reverse complement strand
GAATAGCACCCAAACGTGTACACGCTAACATCGCATAGGCAGCTTCGGGTATCATCGGCATATAGAGTACTACTCTGTCACCTTTTTTTACACCAAACGCATTTTTAAGCAGGTTTGCCATTTTATTTACTCTGCTTGAGAGCTGTGCGTAAGTGATATGTTCTACATCACCCTTGTCTCCCTCAAATATAATGGCATTTTGTTCTGCTTTGGTCGCTAAGTGTCTGTCTATACATTGGTTAGAAACATTGAGTTTTCCCTTGGTAAACCACTTGTAAAAAGGAGCATCAGACTCATCAAGCACTTTGTCATATGGAGACAACCACTCTATCTTCTCATCAGCATAGCCTTTCCAAAAGCCTTCATAATCCTCTATCGCCTTATTTTGTAATGCCCAGTAGGCATCCATAGAGTTAATCACTGCATCTTTTGCATAGTCTGGGTTTGGGTTAAAAATCTCTCTATTCATACGTCTTTCCTTGGGTAATCTATATAGAGATTATTTTAGCGTAAAAGATTGAAGAGTGGAAGAGAATATAAAACTATTGCTCCTCTATCTGATTAAATTACTTCTATCTTGCTCACCACATCAAGACCAAACCCTGCAAGCCCTACAAATTCTGTGTCTTTATTGGTTGTAAGAAGATTAATATTTTTAATGCCAAGGTCTTTAAGTATTTGTGCCCCAACACCAAACTCTTTTGCTTGTTCATGTGAGATAACTTTGGTATCTAAAAAGATAAGTGTTCCACCATTGTTTTTTAAGTACTCTATGGAGTTATTAAGTGCAGAAAAACGTTTATCATCTAAAACAAGTCCTATGTCAGTTCCTATGTTATGAAACTTCACGTTTGCAGTCTCATGTGACTTGTAAAACTGTATTACTGTATGGGTACGGTCTAAGTGGTCAGAATAAGTGATTTTCTCAACCTTAATGCCTCTTAATTCCGATTCTTCTTCTTTTATACGTTTTACAAGTTGTTCATTGGCAAGTCTGTATTCTACAATGTCTGAAATGTAAACGATGCAAAGGTCATGCTCTTTAGAAAAGATTTCTAAGTCATCCATACGTGCCATCGTGCCATCATCTTTAATGATTTCACAAATCACCGCAGCAGGTGCAAGTCCTGCAAGTTTACATAAATCTACAGAACCTTCTGTGTGTCCAGTGCGTACAAGTACCCCACCATCTTTAGCGATAAGTGGAAAGATATGCCCAGGACGTACAAAATCAGAAGAAACTGTTTGAGGGCTAGCAAGCTTAGAGATACAGTCATCACGCTCAGCAGCAGAGATACCCGTCTCAGCATTGGTTGAGTCTATGGACACAGTAAAGGCTGTTTCATGGTTAGAAACGTTGTTCGTCACCATAGGAAGCAAATCTAGCTTAGTGGCTATCTCTTTTGTTACAGGTGTACAGATAAGCCCTCTAGCCTCTTTAGCCATGAAGTTAACCATGTCAGGCGTAGAGAATGTCGCAGCATACACAAGGTCTCCCTCATTTTCTCTGTCTTCATCATCCATCATGATGACCATACGACCTCTTTTGGTCTCTTCTATCGCAATCTCAACTCTTTTTATCGCTTCTACTGACATCTGTGTCTCCATCTGTATAATCATATTCATTTATATTTATTTTAAAGTATTATACCTATTCGTACTTCAGTTTGGAAACTTTTTTAACTATTTTTAAAAAAGCTCTTGACATGTGAGTTATTTGGTGCTATAATGCCGTCCACATAAGCCAATACGACTTATGAATATTGGGGTATCGCCAAGCGGTAAGGCACTAGTTTTTGGTACTGGTATTCGGGGGTTCGAATCCCTCTACCCCATCCATTAAGATTTAAGTTTGAATATATTTATTCAAGCTATAATCCCACTCCAATAACTTTTTAGAAGTTATAAAATTTCCTGTCGCGGGATAGAGCAGTTTGGTAGCTCGTCGGGCTCATAACCCGAAGGTCGGAGGTTCAAATCCTCCTCCCGCAACCAATTCAAATAATCCTTCATATTTTAAGTATAGAAACTTTCCAAAACTTTAATATCATTTTTATCTAAAATATATACAATGAGATATGTTAATACTGAAATACTAAATAAAAATTCAACGTAAATGGAATATCGTAATGGGTGATTTAACTACATATGAAAAAGAAGCACTTCTTCACAAACTACGTATAAAGTGGATATATAATTCCAATGCTATAGAGGGCAATACTTTATCAGAAGGTGATACTTCATTTATCATTGAAAATGGTCTTACCGTGCAAGGTAAATCACTGTCAGAGCATCAACAAGTACTTGGTCATGTAAAAGCCCTAGATTTAATCTATGATATGTTAGAAACAGACACTTTACGAGAAGATGATTTGTTTGACTTACATAAAGCGATACAAACAGAGATACTCATAGACTCTGAACGTCCAAATGGGGCATATAAAGTCATCCCTAACGGTAGATGGATTAATATAGAGGGCAAAGATAAACACATTTACTACCCTCACCCAGATGACATCAAACATTTAATGGCTTTGTGGTTTAAAATGTATGAAAATTTAGGCAAACAGATAAACTCAAAAAAAGAGGCTGTTCAAGCTTATGCTGACATACACATAGCTTTCGCAGCCATACACCCTTTTTATGATGGCAACGGAAGACTAGCAAGACTTGTCTCAAACTTGCCTCTTTTGAAAAATAATTATTTACCCATCATCATAGACTCCACACGAAGAGCAACTTACATAGACCTACTCTCCACCTACAACCTACAATCACCTACCCTACGTGCTGACACAACAAACCTCATAGAAAAAAATGATGCCTACTTCAATCTT
>JAMONG010000100.1 GCA_027066595.1 Sulfurovum sp. | reverse complement strand
TTTGATAATCAATTGGCATTGAAAAAAGAGTCATATGCTCTTTTAGAAACCTATGTATCCCTTGCAAGGTTAAAAGAGAATAGTTATGCTGAACAAGGTTTACTCGCTTACTTTTTAAGTCGTGCTAAACCTATCTCTGAAAAAGAACTAGAGTTATGGGATGGGCTTATTTCTGATGATATTTTACCTATTTACACGCATTTTAATGATAAAAACCTCATATTTACTCTTGATAATATTTTAAAAAATGAAGCCTATGTTCACATTGGAAAAGAGATATATAAAAGTCGTATAGATGTGATTAGACAT
This sequence comes from Sulfurovum sp., assembly GCA_027066595.1. GTDB lineage: Bacteria > Campylobacterota > Campylobacteria > Campylobacterales > Sulfurovaceae > Sulfurovum. Next base: position 12,887 of record JAMONG010000100.1, on the reverse strand, counting down.
AGTGCGGATGGGTATTTTTCTATCAATTTAAATCAATGGTATATGATGCAACATCAAAAAATCATAGCGATACAAAAAGCACAAAAACACCTTATCGATAGATTGAAAAGTGATATCAATCAAAAAATAGAAGATGAAAAAAGAGTGATGTTTGTTGCCATGGCAATACTGCTTATATTTTTACTGCTTATGTTGTTTGTAAGGCATATATTTTCTAAAATGGCAAAAGAAAGTGAAAAGTTAGAAGATGTACTTAAAAACCTTAATATAAACTCTAAAGTAAATAATGAACATAAACTCAAAAAGATGATAGAAGAGGGTGACACAACAGAGATATATCAATTTCTTGAAAAGACGATACTTGAAGCAAAAGAGAGTAAACGTTTGGCAGAACAAGCCAATAGAACTAAAAGTCTATTTTTGGCAAATATGTCTCATGAGATACGCACACCTCTTAATGGTATCGTAGGGTTTACAGATATTTTAAAAGATAGTCACTTAAATGCAGAGCAAAGAGAGTTTGTAGAGATTATAGAGAAGAGTTCTGAAAATCTACTTTCTGTCATTAATGACATATTGGACTTATCTAAAATCGAGAGTGAAAAAATAGAGATAGAAAACATAGAGTTTGATGCCATTGTAGAGTTTGAAAGTGGCATTGAGTCTTATGGGGCAAAAGCTGCTGAAAAAAATATTGATTTAGGACTCTATGTTGATCCTGATTTATCACATATCATTAAAGGTGATCCAAATAAGATTAAGCAGGTCTTAGTCAACCTGATAAGTAATGCCGTCAAATTCACACCAGAAGGTGGTGAAATCAATGTAATTGTGAAAAAAGTAATGCGAGATGATGCGACAGTATCTGTTACTTTTTCGGTGCAAGATACAGGGGTGGGTATCTCACAAAAACAGAAAGCTAAGATATTTGAAGCTTTCTCACAAGCAGACTCTAGTACTAGTAGGAAGTTTGGAGGTACAGGGTTAGGGCTTACCATCTCTAAAAAACTTGTGGAACATATGGGTGGTGCATTAGACTTGGTAAGTGAAGAGGGAAAGGGGTCTACTTTCTTCTTTACTTTAGTCTTTGAAGAGGTAGAAACTTTAGTAGAACAACTGCCTATAGGTCATATGAATATCGCTTATTATCTTCCAAAAGGTAAACAAAGAACTTCTGATGGGTATGTTGAAGAGTATATTACTGCACTTTCAGGTGGATGTCATATCATATACAGAAAAGAGTCGTTTGAGAACTTAAGTGAAGAGGAAAAACCAGCATTGGTTTTTGTAAACTATACGTATGTACAAGAGGATGAATTGGCGTATTTAAATGCTTTAGGTTTAAGAGTCTGCTTGATGACTTCTGTAAAATATAAAGATGCAATAAAAGCATTAAATCTTCCTTTCCACACCATACTCTATGCTCCTATTAACTATTCTAAAATCAAAAGGTCTATTTTAAAATATATTCACCCTGAAGAGGATGTAGAAAAAAGAGTAAGTAAAAATATTTATAAAAATATCAGAGCACTTGTTGCTGAAGATAATAGTATCAATCAAAAACTGATTAAACATACATTGGAAAATATAGGTTTAGAGATTATACTAGCCAACAATGGAAAAGAGGCATTGGCATTACGTCGTAAAGAGAGATTTGATATTATATTTATGGATATACAAATGCCTGTTATGGATGGTGTGGAAGCGACACATGCTATTATCGCGTATGAAAAAACAGAGGGGTTAGACCATGTGCCTATCGTGGCATTAACGGCAAATGCACTCAAAGGTGACAAAGAACGCTTCTTGGCAGAGGGCATGGATGAGTATATCTCCAAACCTATAAAACTCAATGTAATTGATGATATTCTTCAAAACTATTTTAAGCAGAGTGTTGTCTCCGATAGGATAGAAGAAGATGAATTGGTTAAAGAGAAATCTGCTGATATTTTACTTTTTAAACAGAAGATTGATGATGTACATATCTTTAGAACACTGCTCAATAAGATAGGATATAGTGTTGACGTTGCAGAAGATATGGATGCATTTAAAAAGATGATACGTCATAATACCTATGCGTATGTACTAATAGATAGAGAACTACTTGTATTGGCTGAAGATGGGAGTATAGGAGAGACCATAGAAAAACTCTCTTTAAAAAGCATTTTATTTGTAGAAAATCTTCATTTTGCTACGCATAAAGACTATCAGCAGTTTGATAGTGTGGTACTTAATGTTCCTAATATGGATTTTTTACGTAATGTGATTTTTAAATTAAATCAAAAAAGATATGATAAACTCATGCTCACTTAACAGTTTTGAAGTGAGTAGTGTATGAGTTGTGATGTATTGGTTAATGATAGTTTCTCTAAAATACGTGTACGATAAGTAGAGATAGTCTTAGGACTTAAGTCAAGCTCTTGGGCAATATCTTTAGAGCGTAAACCTTTAATAATGAGACGATAGACTTCATACTCTCTTTTGGAGAGTATGTTGGAGGGTATTTTGTCTGTTTGGCATAATGATGTACCGTAAGGTAAAAGTTCACTGTACGCTTCACTAATGTATATTTTATTATCTAAGACAGTTTTAATAGCATCAAGTAATTTATCTGAGACCATCGTTTTATTAAGGTAGCCTTGGGCACCTGCTTCTATGGATTTGATGGCATAGGGGTCTTCATCGTACATACTTAAGACCAATATAGGCAGTGAATCAAAACGTTTTTTTATCTCATCAATGGCATGAAGTCCATTTTTATCACCTAAGTTAAGATCCAAAATAAGTAAATCATAATATTTTTCTTTTAATATATTAAGCAATGACTCAAAGGAGTCTGCTTCCTCTTCTAGGTGTAAGTATTCTTCATTTTGTAGTAGAAATTTTATCCCCGCTCTTACAATTTCGTGGTCATCTGCGATGATGATAGTGTACTCTTTTTGTAGCATTATTATTGCACCCCTTTGCAAGAATTACTCACTAATTGTAACCTAAAAATATAATATTGAATAGATATTCATAGAAATTATATCAATAAATATGATATATGTGTAAGATAACTCCTACATATATATTATATTTATATCTATATAATAACAATAATATAACATATTAGTGACAATTGTATTACATTTGTTTTGATATAATCTCTAAGTATTTAGGGTGAAATTTAAGGAAAATTATTAAATGAAAACAGATTCATCAAAAATGATTGCCAACTTAAGAAACTCTATAAAAGAAGTATCTGAAGCACAAGACAAATCAGAAATATGTGAAAAAATAGAGACACTACTTATGAAGTTAAGTGCATCAGATTATGCATCCCTCTATATATTTGATAATGAAGAACAGGCACTTTATAGTGAAAAAATGGATGATGTTCCTTTTTCTATGATTACTCCTGAGGGGTGTTTAGGAAAAGTGTTCTTAACCAAGACCGCTGCGATTTATAACCATTTAGCGAGTGATAAAGAGTATGTTCAGGCATACGATAATCCTGTAAAACATAAATTAAAATCTCAAATGCTTATGCCTATTATAGAAAATGCACAACTTATAGGTATCGTACGTGTCTCACGTGCGATTCAAAGAAATACAAAATATTATACAAAAGATGATTTAGAGGTACTTGCATCCATTAACTCTTATTTGATAAAAATCATACGTACCTTAAAGTCAGATAACCATCTGTTGCAAGCATCTCACATATCTACTGAAAAGATGCACGAAACAATCAAAGATGTGCATAGAGAGAAAGAAGATGTTGATGATAAAGAGATGTTACTTTTTATTTCCAATACCGTACACGATATACGAACCCCTGCGAATAGTCTTTATGGTTTTTTAGAACTACTAGAAGAGCAGATAGAAGATAGCCGTTTAAAAGAGTTTATTATTAATGCCAAAGAGAGTGCCTCTTTTATCAATACTTTAACCGATTCTATTTTACTCAAAACAAAAAATAAATATGAGAGCAGTATCTCAAAACCAACTATTGTTAATACGGTAAAATTTTTATCTGATACGACCAATATTTTTGCTGCAAAGATGTCAGAAAAAGCATTAAACTATTTTATTTTTATCTGTCCTGAGTTACCTAAAGAGATTAATATAGATACACTTAAACTTAAAAGAGTGCTGATTAACCTCATAGGAAATGCCTATAAATTTACGCCTAAAGAAAATAGAATAGACGTTTTAATAAGTTATAATGAAAAAGACAAACGCATGTCTATTTCAGTAAAAGATACTGGTATAGGCATAGCCAAAGAACATCAAAAAAGACTTTTTGATGCTTTTACCCAGGCAACGGAAGATACCTCTATGGAGTATGGTGGGAGTGGATTGGGGCTTGCTATCTCTGCACAATATGTTACAGATTTAGGTGGTACACTAAAACTCAAAAGTGAAGAGCATGTAGGAAGTGAATTCTATTTTGATATACCATTAGATATAGTAAATATTACGCAAAGTTATGAAAAATTTTATAATTTAGAAAAAAAGATTGTTATTTTAACGGATGATTTAGACTCTACGCATGCTGCATATATAAAGACTTACATTGTTCGACTTGGTATGCCAAAAGAGAAGATATATATCTCAGATACTATTGAAAAAGAGACAACACATCTTATTTGTTTTGAACACAAAATTACTTCTGAACTCTTAACAGAGGTTAAGTCTAATAAGATTAAGTTATTATTGATAGAGGAAAAATTGTTTTCACTCTTGAATAATAAAGCGTTAAATGGTTTTAAAATAGTCTCTGCAAATACCTATTATGGTGATGCTGTTCACAGTCTTATCTATTCTGGCAAGAAAGTAAAAGTTTTAATAGTAGATGATAACAAAATAAATGTAAGCTTATTAAACTCAATGTTAGCAACAGAATATGTTGAGATAGATTCTTGTACAGATGCAAAGACGGCATTAAAACGTTTACAAGATGAAGAGAATTTTGATATAATCTATTTGGACAAGCATATGCCAGGTATGTCAGGAACGGAACTTTTAGAAATTTTTAGAAGGTATGAAAAAGAGAAGCATTTGAGTCCTATTTATGCGGTTTCTATCTCTGGTGACCCTGATAGTAGTCAAAATGAAAAAAATCTATTTGACGCTTTTGTAAATAAGCCTTTCAATAAACAAGAGGTAAGGGAGGTTATAGAGCTATCAAAACAATAAAACGTATTATAAATCAAATAACCAATAGAGAAAAACGAGAGTTAATTATAAAATAAAATCATAAGGAGATAAAATGAGTGTAACACCTACAGATGTTGAACATGAAGTAACCGCGGTTGATATAATTGTATCAAAAGGAGATGAAAAAGGTGATATTACCTATGCAAACCCCATTTTTTTTAAGATATCAGGCTATACACAAGCAGAATTACTAGAAAAACCACACTCTATTATTCGTCATCCTGATATGCCTAAAATTGTTTTTAAATATTTATGGGACAATATTAAAGAGGGTAAGGATGTAAAAGCATTCGTAAAGAACCTTTGTAAAGATGGTGGTTTTTACTGGGTATTTGCACATGTACGAGTGGCGACGAATCCAGATGGTTCTTTTAGAAACTATGTCTCTACAAGAAAAGGTATGTCTGCAGCTGCACGAGCGATTGTAGAACCTCTTTATAAGGAGTTATTAGCAGCTGAAGAGAGTGGAGGAATGGATGCTTCTTTAGCGATGTTAGAAGCATTTTTAAAAGAAAATGGGGCAAGTTTAGATACATTTAACGATGCCATGCAAAAAATACAAAACAGTTAAGAAGGATAAAAAATGATTGAATTTGATCAAGCAATGAAGAAATTACGTTCGGTAAATGGGTACTTAGGTTCAGCAGTATTAAACTTTTCTGGTGAGACATTGTATATGGATGAAGAAAATACTTCTGTAGATATCGCATATTCTGCAAGTATTTTTAATGATGCATTTAGAATGATTTCAGAATCATCGTTAGATGTTGGTTTTGCAGATGCTTCATTGGTAGAGGCAAGAACAGAAGATGGACATGTCTTTCTTATCAATACTTCTGGTGATAGTGGGGGAGATAACTTCTCAAAACTTACTACATTTGCCATTTTTAGAGATGATGGAAATGTGGCATTAGGAAAGATGATTATGGAAAAAACGGCACAAACTATGTCTAAGTCTATGAGTGAGCTTTAAGCTCTTCATAGAAAAATATAAGAGTGAAGTTAAAATAGTTTAATTTTCCTGTTATATTATTTTATTAGGAGTCTATCATCAAAACATTATATCTTATTCGACATGCCAAATCTGACTGGAGTGATGGCTCTTTGAGTGACTTTGAAAGAGGATTGAAAAAAAGAGGGCATAAGGATCTTGACACCATTAGTTCTTATATGTCTCTACAACAACTACATCCAGATTTGATGATATCAAGCCTAGCATTAAGAGCACAAACAACTGCTGATCAGCTAGCCCATAAGATAGGTTATGAAGGACGTATACACTATATGGAAGAGCTGTATAACTCACGTCCAGATACTATTATGAATGTATTGACACTACAAGATGATAGTTATGAAACTATTTTTATCATAGGGCATAACCCAGAACTTACAGAGTTTGCTAACTTTTTAGTGGAAGATAACTTTCCAAAACTTCCTACTTTGGGTGTATTGGCTATTAATCTAAACATTGATACATGGAGCCAGATACATGAGAAGTGTGGTGAGATAGATTTTTTCATACAACCTAAACAGTTTAAGTACTATGTTCCTAAACAGATACGTACAACCTTAGCTAAGGTAAAAGAGTCTTAACATGAAAAATGATTTAAAGAAAATTTCTGAGTATTTGATTTTTTATAGGTCATCAGGTAGCCATAAATATCTTATTGAAATTGAAAAGTATTTAAAAGAGTATTTTTCTGCTGATGGTATTGTTTTTTGGACATACCAAACAGATACAGATAGCATAAATATGCTATCTGAAACAAAGCATAAAGCACTCCCCCTTTCTAGTAGTTTGATAAAGCAATCTATAGAAACTAAATCTTCTATGTTTTTAGATCATGTTAGTAGCAATAAATTTTATAGTTCTTCTATAGATAACCCTTTAGATTTGAAAATCAGATCTATGATGATTGTTCCTATGATAAAGGACAATAAAGTTTTAGGTATTGTCTCACTTTATAAAGAGATAAAAAGACGAAAAAAGTTTACAGATTATGATGGATTAATGTTTCAAAAGTTTGCTTTAACGCTTTTAGGTCTTTATAGTAAGGAAACGATAGAGCAGAAGAGTCAATTAAATGCTAAAAACCATGTATTAGAAGCATTACCTAGAGAACAAGAAATTAACGAGAAAAAGTTAAATAAGAAAAAAGAGAGTGTTTCAGAACTTGAACTAGAGATAAAAGCACTTAAAAATATTTTTTCAGATTTAGAAAAGGAAAATAAATCATTTAAAAATGAACTTAACTTACTCAAATCTAAAGAAAAAGAGAATATTACAAAATTAAATCAACAAAATGATAAGTTTGAAGCATTAGAAGCTACACATAAAAATACCGTTGATAAGCATAAAAAAGAGAATGTAGAGTATAAAAAGTCAACAAAAACATATGTTAGCGAGCTAACGGAATTAAAAAAATTAGTTAAAAAACAAGAGTTGGATTTAAAAGCGTATGCTAAAAGTGATAAAGAACAGAAAAAATGTATTGATGCATATGAAAAAGAGATAGAAGAGTTAAAACATACAGAAAAAGAGTTCCAGTCTGTACATAAAAGTATAGTGATAAAATATGAAAAGAATGAGTTAAAACAATTAAATGCTATCGAAGAATATAGAAAAACAATAGAAGAATTAAAAAGCAATCTTTCTGAAAAACCTAAAGAAAATAAAGATAATAGTAAAGATGAAAATGCATACCTTGCTGAGTTAAATAAGGTAAAAGAAGAAGTTGTCTATCTTAACAAAGAGATAGAATACTTTGATAGCGAGTTAAAAAAGCTAGAAAAAGAGAATGAAAATTTAGCAAAAATAGCTGAAGAGAATAAAGTTAGTACCGAAGAGAAGAGTAAAAAAGACCATAAAGAGATATGGCTTCAAAAGAAAGATGCAAAAGAAAACTATAATATAGAGTATATTTTACAAGAAGTTGACAGTATATTTGGGGTAAATGAACAAGCATACATGCTTTTTGAGTTGATGGTCTTTTCTATCAACTCTACTGAGAATATGCAACTGATTGAAAATAAGATAAAAAGTTCAAAAATAGTGCCACTTATTGTAGAAGAATTTAAATTTGAAAATATGCTAAAAATACATAAAGAAAAGTATTTGGTCTCTAAATTTATAGATAATATTAGAGGTTATGAACAGACTATTTTTCCATCTAAAATTAAATTAAATATTACTATAGATAAATTTATGCCTAAGTTTTTTATCTTTGATGCTCCCAAGGTACAAAGTATAGTTTTACATCTTTTGATGGATCTCCAAGAGTTTATTGATCACAAAAAATCTATTGATATGAGTTTTACACATAATACTAAACTACTTCATATTGAAATTGGGGGTAAGTTACCTCAAGAAACAGGTGGCTTTTTATCTGGATTAACCAAAAAGAATATAGTAAAAGATATCTCTAAACGTCCTGCTTTACAGATAGGGCGAAAACTGTTAAATAGTTTTGACTATGATATTGAACCTGTTTATAAAGAAAAATATTATACCTTTATCTTAGATGTACCAATAGAGGTACTTTAGGATTTATGCTTTGTTTATTTAAATAAGGTAGTATAGAAGAGATATCTTCTTGGTAAAGTTTAAAAATTAAATAAAGTTATGCTAAATATAAGTGGTATTTTAAAATAGTAGTAGAATGAAAATATATGGAGGGGGAGTAGATGCAAGAAAGTCTAGAAACTGGCTTAAAAGAAGTAGTTAAGATACTTAATAGTTATGCAAAATTAAAAGAGTATAAAGAAATAGAATCACTAGAAAAATATTTTGAAACATTTTTTGATGCACAAACAGTAAAATTATGGAAAGTAGATAGCTACAAAGAAACATTACAACTTTTTGGACGTAAAGAGAGTGAAATGATACCTCTTGAGCAAAGTTTAATTAAAAGAGCTATGGATACAAAATCTATTTTACTTGTTAACCATGTAACAAGTGAAAAATATTTTAATGCCAAAGTGGACAACCCTTTAAACCTAAAGATAAAGTCATTAATGGTGCTACCCATTATGCAAGGTAAAAATGTCATTGGTCTTTTAAAAGTTTGGAAAGGTAGAGGGCAAAAAAAGGTTTTTAATAAAAAAGATGAAGAGGCTTTAGTTTATTTTTCTTCTTTACTTGTAAAATTACTCAAAGCAGAGGAGATAGATAAAAATGAACTTTTATCTCTTTTAGGAAAAAAAAGTAATGAAAAAACCGATAAGGTAATAAGTCGTAAAACAAGTACTGATATTCAAAAAATACCAAGAAAGAAAAAGATAGATGAATTAGAAGTTTTAAAAAATGAAATGGTTAAAATTTCGAAAGAAAATAAATACTTTCTTGATGAACTAAAAAGAAAAGAGGAAACACTCTTAGCGTATAAAGACAAAGTTTCTACATTGGAAGAATCAACATCTAATAGTAGTGAGCTAGAGATTTCAAAACGTAAATATCAAGAGTTAGAAAAATCTTCCACAGAGCTTTATCATGAACTTCAGTCACAACAAGTAGCCTTAAAAGAGTTAGATGAAGAGTTACAACTATCTCAAAAAGAGAATGAATATTTAAAGGTTGAATTAAAAGAGAAAGAAAAAAGTTGTTTAACAATTCAAGATTTAAAATCAGAAAAATTACATAATGAAGAAAAAGAATCAAGCCAAATTGATAAAAATATAGAGAATGTTCTACACTATATAGATAACAAATTTGGTGAAAATGAGTATACTTATATGCTATTTGAGATGATGCTTTATGCACTTAATTCAAAAAATGCTTTACCTTATATTGAAGAAAATCTTAAAAAACTAAATATAATTCAAAAAATAATAGAGGGTTACCATTTTAAAAATGGTTTACGTACACATGATGAGAAAAATCGTATGTCAGATTTAGTTGAGCATATTCAACGGTATGAAAATATTTTTCCTAATAAAATACAATTGGTAATTAGCCTAGATACATCGATGCCAAAATCATTGGTTTTTGATAAAATAAAAATACAAAACTGCATAATGCATTTACTGATGGATTTGTACCGTTTTGTAGACTATAGTCGAAATATACATATTGATTTTACTTTTGAAAATAAGCTATTGACTGTAGAGATTGGTGGTTCTATACATAAAAAAAATAGTCTTTTTAAGTCAATGTTTCGACAAACCAAATTAGGTGGAGATGAAAAAAATCGTATAGGTTTACAGCTTAGTAAGAAAATAATGACACGACTTAAAGGTGAGGTTGGTTATCTTTATAAAGATAATTATTATAAGTTTATTTTGACTTTACCCACACAGGTGATAAAGATATAATTTTTTATGTACTTTAATGATAGATTGTTGTAAAATATCTTTTTTATAGCCACTACATGATGGCTTCAATCGATAGGAATAATAATTTATGAAAAAAGACATGATACACGTTTATGGTGCAAAAGAAAATAATTTAAAAAATATAGATATAAGCATCCCTAAAAATAAGTTAGTAGTTGTTACTGGCATCTCAGGTTCGGGTAAGTCTACGTTAGCATTTTCAACGCTTTATGCAGAAGGTCAAAGACGTTACATAGAGTCACTTTCCTCTTATGCTAGACAGTTTTTAGGTCGTGTAGGTAAACCAGATGTTGATAAAATTGAAGGGCTTACCCCTGCTATCGCTATAGACCAAAAAACTACTTCTAAAAATCCACGTTCAACAGTGGGTACTATCACAGAAATTTATGACTATTTACGTTTGCTTTTTGCCCGTGTAGGAGAGCAACATTGTCATGAGTGTGGTAAACCTATCTCTTCTATGTCCGCTTCGGACATCATTGAGGAAGTGTTACGTATTCCTGAGAATGCGAAGCTTATTATTATGGCACCTCTTGTGAAGGAAAAAAAAGGTTCTTTTGCAGATATGTTAGAGTCTCTTCGGCACAAAGGCTACATACGTGCCATGATAGATGGTGTGATGGTAAGACTGGATGATGAAATAGAACTCTCAAAAACTAAAAAACATACTATTAAAGTAGTCATCGATAGGGTGGTAGTCAAAGAAGAGAGCCGTGACCGTATAGGGCAGGATGTAGAGAAAGCACTCAAAGAGTCGTATGGTGAACTTGAAATTGAGGTACTTAACCATGAAGAGGTTGGCTTTGAGCGTCAGCATATGCACTACTCAGAGCATTTGGCTTGTTTTGACTGTAAGTTGAGTTTTGAACCCTTAGAACCTGTAAGTTTTTCTTTTAACTCACCTAAAGGGGCGTGTCCTAGCTGTGATGGACTGGGGATTCGCTACGCCATAGACCTTAAGAAAGTGATAGACTCCGAACTCTCCATAGACAAAGGTGCTGTTAAAATCATGTATGGGTTTAACAAAAGCTACTACACGAAGTTTCTTAATGCTTTTTGTGAACAAAATGATATTGATATAAAAGTGCCGTATAGTGAACTTGAAACACACCAACAAAAAGCGATACTCTATGGTAATGGTGGCACAGTAAACTTCACATGGAAACGCCATAAACTCACACGTGAGTGGCCTGGAGTTGTGAAGTTTGCACATGATATGTTTAAAGAAGAGAAAGACCTCTCTGAGTACATGACCGAAAAAGTGTGTGACAAATGTGAGGGGCACAGACTTCGTCCTCGTTCACTTGCTGTGAAAATAGAGGGTGTGAATATCGCAGATATTATCGATATGCCTATAGAAAAGTCGTATGCACTTTTTGCAGATAAAAAAAGTTTTTCTCACCTAACAGAGCAGCAAAAAATGATAGCAGAGTCTATACTTAAAGAACTTTATGAAAGACTTTACTTCCTATATGATGTGGGACTAGGGTATATTACTTTAAGTCGTGATGCAAGGTCTATCTCTGGGGGTGAAGCACAGCGTATTCGTATCGCCTCTCAAATAGGCTCTGGACTCACTGGCGTGATGTATGTACTTGATGAGCCTAGTATTGGGCTACATGAAAGGGATACCTTAAAACTCATTCGTACGCTTAACTCTCTTCGCGAAAAAGGGAACTCTGTTATCGTTGTAGAACATGACAAAGAAACCATCTTAGCAGCAGATTACATTATAGACATTGGACCTGGTGCTGGAGAGTTTGGTGGTGAGGTTGTTTTTGCAGGTGATGCTAAAAAGTTAGAAAAAGCTAAGACACTTACCGCTGACTATATGTATGGTAGAAAAGAGATATCTTACACACATGATAAGCCTCAAGAAGAGTGGATAGAGATAAAAAATGTCACACTCAATAATATAGAAAAACTTGATGCTAAGATACCACTTCGTAATTTTGTTTGTGTCACAGGGGTAAGTGGTTCGGGTAAGTCTTCACTCATACTTCAGACACTACTGCCTGTAGCACGTGAACTGCTCAACCGTGCCAAAAAGGTCAATAAAATAGAAGGTGTTGAGATAACAGGACTGGACAAAGTAGATAAAGTCATCTACCTAGACCAAAGTCCCATAGGACGTACCCCACGTTCTAACCCTGCTACCTATACAGGCATCATGGATGAGATACGTAAACTTTTTGCTCAAACCAAAGAGGCAGAACTTAGAGGTTACAAAATAGGACGTTTTTCGTTTAACGTAAAAGGTGGACGTTGTGAGACTTGTCAAGGTGATGGACAACTCAAAATTGAAATGCACTTTTTACCTGATGTTTTAGTGACTTGTGATGTTTGTGAGG
>JAMONG010000099.1 GCA_027066595.1 Sulfurovum sp. | reverse complement strand
TACACGTACTTCAGGTGCAGGTAGCTATGGTGAGCAGATGATTAAAAAGCTTTATGGTAGTGAGTTCAATACCTACAGCCCTACACAAAAAAAGTACATACGAAACAACCTAAGTACTATTCACCAGATAACCCAACGTACCCTTTCACGTAACGGCTACCCCACAGTAGCCATTCAAACACGTCAACAAGGTACAAATGTTGTTTCCTTTTACTTGCATCCAAATGGTGACATTTCAGGGCTTAGACTTAAAAATCGCATAGGCTTCGAAGCACTTGATGAAAACACCATTAAAGTCATAAAACTAGCTTACAAAGATTATCCTCTGCCTAACAAAAAAACCCGCCTTATATTTTATGTACGGTATAGTATTTATTAAAAAAGAGGGACTATGGGTTTTTTAGAGAGATATGTGGTACGTGTTTCATGGTGGTCACTAAAAAAGATTTATAGGGTATTAATTCTTGTTTCTATAGGTTCATTGTTTATAGGCATCATCGCCTTTTCCCTGTATATGCGTTCTTTGCCTTCTCTTTCTACATGGCATACTACTGTTTTGAAAAATGAATTTACCACCGAGTCTAAAGTAAAAAACATTGATGAATATATGGCGTTAGAAAAGAGACTGTTTACTGAGTTAGAGACAAAAGTCTATGACAAAACCCTTCCTTCTGAACAAAACCGTGTAAACAGATACACCAAAAACAGTATCTCCAACCCCTCATTATGGAAACCAAACTTCAATAAAAGTTTTGAATTAAACACCACTAACCCCAAAGGTGCAGTACTACTTTTACATGGCATGTCAGACTCTCCTTACAGCCTGCATACCCAAGCTGAGTATCTCCATCAAAATGGCTACTTGGTGCTATGTTTACGCATGCCTGGACACGGGACTATCCCTTCAGGGCTTAGAAACATGAAATGGCAAGACATGGCAAGAGTAGTTGAACTAGGCATGAAACATTTAGAAGAGAAGTTAGGTTCTAAGCCCATACACATCATGGGCTACTCTACAGGTGCACCTCTAGCACTCAACTACACACTTAAAGCCTTAGAAGAAGACTCAAAACTAAGAGTTCCAAACTCTCTCATATTTTATTCTCCTGCTATAGGCGTGAGTGCGGCAGCGCCTCTGGCTGTGTGGCAAAGTCGTGTAGGCTACATACTTGGCTTACCCAAACTAGAGTGGAACGCACTTCTTCCAGAGTACGACCCCTTTAAGTACGGTTCTTTTGCAGTCAATGCAGGTGACCAAGTCTATCGTCTAGCCAAAGCTGTACAAAAACAGTTTGACAAACTCCAAAAGCACCCGAGTAAAAAGTCTTTTCCACCAGTACTTAGCTTCTCCTCCATCGTAGACAGTACAGTCTCTGTTTCTGCTGTGGTAGATAAGCTTTTTAACCGCCTACCAAAAGGCAAACACAGCCTAGTCTTTTTCGACATCAACCATAACTTTGACCGTAACAATGTGGTGAAATCTTCTGTCTTAGAGAACATACAAGCATTACGTAACTCTACCATACAAGACAACTATACATTTGAACTCATCTCTAACATCAACACAAAAAACCGAAGCGTAGAACGCATCATCAACCATACAGAAGTACAACCTCTTTCGTACCAGTGGTCAAAAGGTCTCTACTCACTCTCTCACCTAGCCCTACCCATCAGTCCAAACGACCCACTCTACGGAAACAAAGATGCACCCAAAAGCCCAGGCATCCAGCTAGGTCACCTCGCCATCTACGGAGAGACAGGTGTGCTACAAGTCTCATCTTCAGCACTACTAAGACAAAGATGGAATCCGTTTCATGGGTATATTAAGCAGAGGGTTTTGGGGTTTTTGAAGAAATAAATATTAAGTTACAATTTAGGTGCATCTATCATAATTATATTTAACTTCTTTTTTTTCTTTTCAATCTCAAGTTCTTGTTCAATAATAGTATCTCGGTAAATCAATAAAAACCCTGCTGAAGAGCGTTCTAATATTATTTCTGTTCTTTTGTCAGGATGCCATTTTCTCATTTTTTTAAAAATATATTCTCCAACATTTGAGGGCATAAGAATTTCTTTTTCTCCATATTTCTTATCTAACACATTAAAAAGTGTTCGTTCAAAATCATTTTTATCATGACCATATGCAGTCCACCTGATATGTATTTTATATAACTCTGATTTATTTTGTGTAAAATACAAATATACCCATGCCTTATTCCCAAATAATGAAGTATGATATTTAAATTCCCGATATTTCTGATAATTTTTCAAATATCTCCAATCAAAAGTACTACTTACTGATACATTACGATTTCCTGTTATCAATGGTATATTATTTTCTCTGGCAGTACTAATACATTCTTTTAAATCTTTACCTGATTGCCATATATCAAATTTAAATGCACTAGCTGAACTAATCAATATAAAAAAAACTAATATACTACGTAATAACATCACTCAATCTCCTTCAACAACCCATCTACAATCCCAACAGTCCCCTGCACCAACAAAGGATTACTCTTTACATCTAACCATCTAAGTATTTCTGTCATTTCTTTTTCACGCATCACGGTACAGCCAGCAGTTGGTACAGCTTTGATGTGTATAAATATACACGAACCTGCACCCTTTTTTGCCCCTGCTTCATCTATATGGTTATGATTTACCACGATGCCGTACTTGTAGTAGTCTTTTGGAAAACGCATGTGTTCTTTACTTTTGTAATCTATATCAACTTTATTTGAGTCAACTATCTTGTTGTAGAGTTTTGAGTTTACATCGTCTACACAGTGGTCTGTGGCTTTGTAGACTTCATAGGGGTAGTCCACCACAAACGGGAAGTACCCAAAAGCCTGTTTGAGTG
>JAMONG010000098.1 GCA_027066595.1 Sulfurovum sp. | reverse complement strand
ATTATAATGTACCAGATAATATTATAGAAGTAGCAACAGTAACCCACACAAATTTGTTTGACAATACCATCGAGGGGCTAAAGTATAATGACTCACCAACGATGTCAGTACAACATCATCCAGAAGCGAGTCCTGGTCCACATGAATCTGCATATATCTTTGGCGAATTTGCCAAAATGCTTTAAGGAGATAAAAGATGAATATAGCCATTTTATTTGGAGGTTCTAGTTTTGAACATGAAATTAGCATAGTCTCAGCTATTACACTCAAAAAAGTACTCAAAAAATCTAGTATTACTTATATTTTTGTAAGTCAAGATAGAAAGTTTTATTTGATAGATACTGATAAAATAAATTCTAAACTCTTTTCATCAGGTGAATATAAAAAGTCTAAAGAATTAATACTTAAAAGTGGGGCCTTTAGTATAGATGGCATGTTTGGAAGTAAAGAAGTGAATTTTGATGCACTACTCAACCTCATTCATGGACGTGATGGAGAAGATGGGAAAATCTCATCTATGATGGAGTTTTTTAACATCCCTTTTATCTCTCCACGTATGGAGGCTTCCGTACTTTCCTACAACAAACTTTACACGAAGTTTTTAGCAGAAAGTTTAGGTGTGAAAACGGTGGCTTATGAACATCTTTCTAAAAATGATGCGAGAAAAATTACTATGGATTACCCTATTATTATCAAGCCTGTGCGTTTAGGGTCTAGTATAGGTGTGAGCATTGTTAAAGAAGCATCAGAGCTTGACTATGCTTTAGATGTAGCATTTGAGTTTGATACCGATGTGATAGTAGAACCTTTTATAGAAGGAGTTAAAGAGTTTAACCAAGCAGGATGTTTCACATCTGAATGGGAACTCTCTATTGTTGAAGAGCCACAAAAAGAAGAATTTTTAGATTTTGAAAAAAAGTATATGGATTTTTCACGGGATTCACAAGTACTTTCTGCAGATATATCAGAAGAGTTAAAAAAGAAAATTCAAGAGAGTTTCAAAAAGGTGTATAATCCACTTTTTTTAGGGAGTATTATTCGTTGTGATTTTTTTGTTGTTGATGGAGAAATTTTACTCAATGAAATTAACCCAATTCCCGGTTCAATGGCAAACTATCTTTTTGATGACTTTGAGGGAATGATGGACCGACTTTCTAAAAACTTACCGAAAGAGAAAATCATTACGGTTGATTATCAATATATCCACTCTATTCAAAGTGCCAAAGGAAAAGTATAATATAGATTATGAAAACTTATATTTATATTAAATATTTACTTTTTTATTTAAATAATATATTAAATTAGTTACATATTATTTTTAATATACACTACTTATTGTTTTTTTATATTTATTTAAGTAGATATATTTTAAACTATCTACATTATTGCATGAAATGCATAAAGATAGGGAGGGTAAATGAAAAAACTTTTGATGCTTGTATTCTTTAGTTTGATAGTACAAGCTGGATCACTAGGTGTAAATGAAAAATTAGGTGAGTATATTCCTCTTGATTTGACATTTATAGATGAAAATGGAAAAAGTAAGACATTAAAAGAGTATATGGATGGGAAACCAACACTTATCTCTTTAAATTATTTTAGATGTGGAGGTATATGCGGTCCACAACTATCTGATATGGCTAAGCTGTTATCAAAACTTGATTTGTCTGAAAATACAGATTATAAGGTCTTAACAATTAGTTTTGCACCTGATGAAACACCTCCTTTAGCTAAAGCAAAAAGGGATATGTACCATAAAGTCATCACACGACCTTATGTACAAGATGCTTGGCACTTTTTATTGAGCGAAAACAACTCTTCTGCCATTCTTGCAGATAAAGTTGGATTTAGTTACAAAAAGACAGTTACGGAGGCAGGTGTAGTCGATTGGATACATGCGGCTACCTTGATTGTGGTTTCTCCAGAGGGAAAAATCACACGTTATTTAAATGGCATTGAACAGCTTCCATTTGATGTGAAAATGTCAATATGGGAATCTTCGCAAGGCAAAGTTGGACCAACTATAGCAAAAACATTACTGTATTGTTTCTCATATGACCCAAAAGGGAAAACCTATGTTTTCGCTTGGGAAAAAATAGCAGCAACAGTAATATTAATTATAACGATTATCTTTTTTATATGGCTTGTAAAAGCTGGAAGAAGAGATCAAGAAGATCATCAAAATCAAAGGAGAAAATAGATGAGTAAAAGTTATTTCGACGAAACACATTGTGCCATTGGGCACCCTAAAAGTACATTCATGCAGTGGATGCTTACTATAGACCATAAAAGAATTGGTATTATGTATGCAGCTGTTATGTTTACATTCTTTTTTGTAGCAGTATTTACAGCACTTGCTATGAGAATAGAGTTGTTCGCACCAGGTGGACAATACATGGATGGAGACACTTTTAACCAAGCATTTACACTTCACGGTGTTATTATGATTTTCCTATTTATTATTCCAGGAATTCCTGCGGTATTTGGAAATATTGTTATGCCACTTATGATTGGGGCAAAAGATGTATCTTTCCCAAGACTTAACTGGTTTACATTCTGGCTATATATTGCAGGTTGTTGTATCGCACTTGCATCACTTTTTATTGGTGAAGGTGTAGCTGATACAGGTTGGACATTTTATGCACCATACTCTCTAAATACTGGTACTAATGTTATTATGGCACTTGTTGCAGCATTTGTACTTGGTATGGCTTCTATTCTTACAGGACTTAACTTCTTAGTTACTATCCACAGACTTAGAGCACCAGGTATGACTTTCTTTAAAATGCCTCTATTTGTATGGGGTATATATGCTACAGCATGGATTCAACTCCTTGCGACACCAGTTGTAGGTATTACATTGATTCTTGCAATCATGGAAAAATACTTTGGTATTGGTATCTTTGATCCAGCAAAAGGTGGAGATCCAGTACTGTTCCAACATCTATTTTGGATATATTCACACCCTGCTGTTTATCTTATGATTCTTCCAGCATTTGGTATCATGTCTGAAATTATTCCTACTTTCTCAAGAAAAGAAATTTTTGGATATAGAACAATTGCACTTTCATCAGCATCAATTGCAGGTATTGGTTATCTAGTATGGGGTCACCACCTTTATACATCAGGTATGTCAGATATAGCAAAAACCGTTTTCTCATTCCTTACATTCTTTGTTGCTATTCCAACAGGTGTGAAGTTTTATGACTGGGTTGCTACAATGTACAAAGGTAAAATTGTTTTATCCACTCCGATGATTTGGGCACTTGGAACTATCATTACTTTTGCTATTGGTGGTATTACAGGTATTACTATTACAATGATTGGTTTAGATATTCACTTACAAGATACATACTATACAGTGGCACACTTCCACTACGCTATTCTTGGTGGAGTTGTATTCTTGATGTTTGCAGGTATGCACTATTGGTTCCCATTAGTAACAGGTAAAATGTATAATGAAACTAAGGCGAAAATAGCATTCTATTTACAGTTTGTAGGGTTTAATCTTCTTTGGTTCCCAATGTTTATCGCAGGATATTATGGTATGCCAAGACGTTACTTTGATTACTTACCAGAGTTTGAAATTTATCATCAAATTTCATTTTTTGGGGCACTTATATTTATCGCAGGGCTTATTTATATGTTCTGGGTATTTTTTAAAGGTTGGACTAAAGGTGAAGCAGCAACACCGAACCCATGGAATGCCACAACACTTGAATGGCACTTACCAACATCACCACCACCATTAGAAAATCACTCTAAAGTACCTTATGTTGATTTTGATCCATATGAGTACCACCAAGGTGAACCAGTGGTTAAATTTAATTATGAAACTATGCAAAGGATAGATTAATGTCTCACGAATATATACCTGAAATAGCGACAGAACGCAACGGAACTGAACATGAAGTTCAAGGTTGGCAAGATGATTTTTATGGCGGGAAATTAGGTTTCTGGCTATTTATGTTAACAGAAGTAATGATGTTTGGTGCAATGTTTCTTGCACTTGCATATTATAATACACTTCATCAACAAGATTTTTTAGATGCATCTGCATCTTTAAATAGACTATTGGGCGGAACAAATACAGTCATCTTACTTGTGTCTGCACTTACAATGGGGTTAGGTTTACTTAAAATGAGAGCAGGAGATGTTAAGGGTGCCAAACTAATGATTTGGGCAACTATCATTCTTGCAGCTATATTCCTTGTGATAAAAGGATTTGAATGGTCAGCTGAGTATCATCATGGTATTTTCCTTATGCATGATCAATTATTGGCTGATTCTCCACTACCATTTGGACAGAAATTATTCTTTGGTATGTACTTTACAATGACGGGACTTCACGGTTTCCATATTATTATTGGTATTGGTCTAATGCTTTGGTTACTTAAAAGAATCAATGCAGGTAAAGTAAGTCAAGATCACCATATCTTATACTGGAATATCGCGCTATATTGGGATATCGTACACCTTATTTGGGTATTCGTATTTCCTTATTACTACATGATCGGAGCAGGAGGAGCAACAGGTGGGCACTAAAATAGTAAATTATCAAGAAGAGAAAAAAGTATATTATAAAGTACTTGTGGGATTATTGTTATTAACAGCTGTAACATTTATACAGCCACATATGTTTATGACACATTCAACATTTTTAGCACAGATGGTGATTGCAGTGATTAAAGCTTGGTTAATTGTTATCTACTATATGCACTTAAAAGGTGAGAAACTGATTACTGCTATGGTATGGTTTGCGATGGCACTTGTTGCAGTTTTCTTTATTATTGTAATTGGTATTGATGTTTCCAATTTCCAATATGGGGCTGATAGTTATATTA
This sequence comes from Sulfurovum sp., assembly GCA_027066595.1. Classification (GTDB taxonomy): domain Bacteria; phylum Campylobacterota; class Campylobacteria; order Campylobacterales; family Sulfurovaceae; genus Sulfurovum. The sequence goes on along the minus strand of JAMONG010000098.1, from coordinate 8,481 downwards.
CTTCTGCTCCGACAGCAAATTAAGAGGAGTTTTACGTATGAGTAATACACTAGAAGGTTTTAGTTCAAGTGCATCAACATTTAATGCAGATATGGATTTTGCATTTTGGATGCATATTTGGGTTTCGGTTGCACTATTTTTATCTGTAGTTGTACCTATGTTTTATTTTGCATGGAAATACCGTGCAGATAAAGTTAAAAATGAAGAGATTGGTACATTAACGCACCATACAGCATTAGAAATTACATGGACAGTTATACCAATAATTGCCGTAATGTTTTTCTTTTATTATGGTAATACAACGATGAAAATGTTTAGAACAATGCCAGCAGAATCACAAAGTATAGTGATTGATGTGGAAGGTTCTAAATGGAAATGGAAGTATGAATATCCAGCAAATAAAGCTGGACATGTTCATAAAATTGGTGGTGTATATAAAAAGCCAACAATTGATGAAAATGGTAAAGTGGTAGAAGCAGGTAGTATGGGTATATCAGCTCTTTATGTACCAGTAAATACCAATATCATTTTAAAAATGACAGCCCCAGTAAATGATGTGATTCACTCATATTATGTACCAGCATTTCGTATGAAAGAAGATGTTGTCCCAGGTCGTACAACAAAGCAATGGTTTAATGCTTCAAAAGTAGGTGAATATGATGTTGAATGTGCTGAGTATTGTGGTACAGATCACTCTTATATGTATTCTAAAATTGTAGTCATGGAAAAAGATGCATATGAAAAATGGTTTGAAGGTGCAGCTGAAGATACACCAAAAGGTAACTTTGCTAAAGATGGTAAAGCACTTTATGCACAAAATGGTTGTGCTTCATGTCACTCTATCGATAGCGATGCAACATTAGTTGGACCAAGCCTTAAAGGTATTGGAAGTAAATATGATTCTCAGTATCTTTCTGATGCCGTTACTAATCCAGATAAAGATGTTCCTGAAGGATTCTACCCAGGTATTATGCCAGCGTTTAAACTTTCTCCTGAAGATCTAGCAACACTTGTTAAATATATGGAAACAGGTAAATAATGTTAAAAGACTTTTTTATAGTCACTAAGTTTGTTCTCTCTTTTGCAGTTTCTTTATCTGCACTCTTTGCCTATATTATGGCAAAGGGAGAGATTGGCTTAGATATGTTTCTTGCTACCTTCTCTGTACTTTTAGTTGCTATGGGTGTTTCTACACTCAATCAAGTACAAGAGTATAGAGAAGATTCCAAAATGGAAAGAACTAAAAATCGTCCTATCGCCGCTGGTCGTATGTCTCCTCGAACGGGCGTTATCATAGCGGTTGTTTTAATTCTCATCTCTTTTGTTCTAATATATGCATTGTTAGGACTCACGGGGATTAACTTTTTTGCTTTTGCTTTTATTTGGTATAACCTTATGTATACCCCTCTTAAAAAGAGATCAGCACTTGCAGTAGTTCCTGGAGCAGTATTGGGGGTTATCCCTCCTGCTATTGGTTGGCTAGTCGCAGGACATAGCCTTTTTGAGATAGAGTTTATTGCTATAGCTGTTTACTATTTTATTTGGCAAGTACCACACTTTTGGCTACTTGTGATGTTGTTTCATGGAGACTATAAAGATGGAGGTTACCCAACAGCCATGCGTCTTTTTGGTGAGGGTACATTACAAAGGCTTACTTTTGTATGGTTAGTATTGACGATACAATCGGGTATATTTTTAGTATATACATTTAATGTTTATTCATATATTACTGTGGCACTTTCTGTAGCACTAGGTATATGGGCATTTCTTACAGCAATGAAGTTACTTAGAAAAGAATTTAAACTTTCAGATGCTCGATCAATATTTTGGAAGATTAATGCATCATTTTTAGGTATTATCATACTTTTAAGTGTGGATGAATATATTAAACACCATATATAAAATACTTCAAATAGCAGTTTTTCTGCTATTAACCACTAGTTTATAAAATACTACTACACTTTTAGAATTAATTTCAAGGAAAACTTATGAAAGAACAACACTATACACTTAAAGAAATTTTAGCAAGTGTCTTTAAAGAAAAAAATCATCTATTAACAAAAAGACTTATTTATAATAATGCTATTTTTGGTGGTTTAGATAGTAGATGGATAAAACTCTCTTTTCTTATCTTGCCTTTTTTAATGTATGCGGCTATTTTTAATGAGAGTGTATTTAAAGAGTTGGGGATAGCACAAGCGATTGTATTTTATATTATATTACTTGTATTTGCTATGCAGATTATTGTAGGTATATCATATTTTAATAACAAAAAGGTGGTGAAAATTGCCTCAAATGCATGGAAGAACTATTTTCCTGAAATAGATTTTAAAATGATTATATCATCAGGAACAACACCTTATGTTGATTTTAAAAAACACTATGCACAGGCACTAAATGAAGGACTTAAAGATAATGATTTAACTAAAAGACTTCATGAAACTTTTAAGCAAATGGAAGAAGAGAACAGCATAATGATAGACGCAATGCGTAAAGAACAAAAAAAGAAAGAGAGTAAATAAAATGTTGCAAAAATTATTGGTCGTAGTACTATTTGGATTTATTTTCTTGCAAGCTAATGAGTCAAACTTAAAATCTCAATGTGATGATAGTAATGCAACAGCTTGTTATATGTATGCATTACCGATGATAAGTGGTGATAATGCCAAAATCCAAGATGTAAAAGAAAAAGGGATGAGTTTTATGCGTAAGGCATGTATCTTAGATGAAGAGAGAGCTTGTGATAAGATGGGTGATAATTATTATCAAGATGAAAACTATCATACGGCTATGCCCTATTTAGAAAAGTCTTGTGCCCGTGGTATAAAATTTGCATGTGAAGCCATGGGGACAATATTTCGTGATGGCCATGATGTTCGACCTGATGATGTGAAATCTAGAGAGTTTTATGAAAAGGCATGTGCACTAAAAAGTGGAGATGCATGTTTTAGTGTTGCTATTATTTACCGTGGTGGTTTTGGGGTTTTGAAGAATAGAGATAAAGAGAAAGAATACTATCAAAAAGGATGTGAGGCTGGACTAGAGGCTGGATGCGATAGATATACAGATCTTGATAATGAAGATAAAGGTATTGAAACAGGTATTTGGGCAAAAATAAAGGGCTTTTTTAATTAATTAAAGCTTTTAAAATATATAATAGGAGACAAATACTCCTATTTTAATAAATCATTTTTATGATTATCACTATAAAAATTAGTGAAATAACTACTAATGTTTATACGTCACCCCTCTCAATATGGCACATTCTTTCACATAAGCATGCATTCTTGACATAGATTAAGCTTTTGACTTATAAAAAATCTTATAATTATTATTGAGTGTTGTAATTTTACAACATATAATTTACACAAGGGGGTATGCATGCAATCAAATGCAGCATTAGAATATGATTATTCACTGGCAAAAAAGTTTACATTTTTAACTATTTTGTTTGGTTTTTTAGGGATGTTAGTCGGTACACTTATCGCGGCACAAATGGCATTTCCTGAATTAAATTATTTATTAGGTGAGTATGGAACATTCTCAAGACTTAGACCTATACATACTAACACAGTAGTATTTGGGTTTACAGTATCTGGAATTTTTGCTACTTGGTTTTACTTGGGACAAAGAGTACTTAAAGTCTCTATGGCAGAGTCTAAGTTTTTAATGGTTCTTGGTAATATTCAGTTTTGGCTATACTTTATAGGAGCACTTTTAGCAACTATATCTCTTTTATTTGGTGTGTCTTCATCAAAAGAGTATGCACAGTACGAGTGGCCTTTTGATATCGTTGTTGTAATTATTTGGGTACTTTGGGGTGTCAATATGATGGGACTCATTGGTATTAGAAGAGAGAAAGCACTTTATATCTCTGTATGGTACTATCTTGCATGTTTCCTTGGTATTGCTATGCTTTACCTTTTCAACAACATGGCTATTCCAACTTACTTTGTATCTGGTGGACTAGGTAGTCCATTACACTCAGTTTCTATGTATGCTGGAACAAATGATGCACTTGTACAATGGTGGTATGGACATAATGCGGTTGCATTTGGATTTACTGTTCCAATCGTTGGTATGATTTACTACTTCCTTCCAAAAGAGTCTGGACAAGCGATTTATTCATATAAGCTTTCTTTACTTTCTTTCTGGGGATTGATGTTTGTTTACCTTTGGGCTGGTTCACACCACCTACTATGGTCAACCGTTCCAGATTGGATGCAAACAATGGGATCTGCATTCTCTGTAGTACTTATCTTACCTTCATGGGGATCAGCGATTAACATGCTCCTTACTATGAAAGGAGAGTGGAATCAGTTAACAGATAATCCACTGATTAAATTTATGGTACTTGCATCAACATTCTATATGCTCTCAACAATTGAAGGACCTATTCAAGCGATTAGATCTGTTAATGCGATTGCACACTTTACTGACTGGATTCCAGGACATGTACATGATGGAGTGCTTGGTTGGGTTGTATTTATGATTATGGCATCTATTTTCCATATGGCTCCACGTATGTTTAAAAGAGAAATTTACTCTAAGAAACTTATGGAATCACAATTCTGGCTTCAAACAACAGCAGTTGTATTGTACTTCACATCTATGTGGATTGCAGGGATTACACAAGGTATGATGTGGAGAGCGGTAGATGAATATGGTAACTTGATGTATTCATTTATTGATACAGTTACAGTACTTCACCCATACTATGCAATTAGAGCACTTTCAGGTGTAATGTACCTAATAGGGTTCATTATGTTTGCTTACAATATTTATAAAACTATGACTTCTGGTAAAGAACTTACTGAAGAGCCACAGTTTAGAACGCCTATGGCTTAAGGGAGGTAGAGTATTATGTTTCATTGGTTAGAAAAAAATCCATTTTATTTTGCTGCGGCAATATCAATTGTTATTTCCTTTGCAGGTTTAATCGAAATTGTGCCAAACTTTGCACAATCAGGAAAACCGTTGGTTGGCATGAAGCCACGGACGGTTCTTGAATTAGCAGGTAAAAATGTCTATATGAAAGACAACTGTATGGCATGTCATTCACAAATGATTCGTCCATTTAAATCGGAAACAGATCGTTATGGTGATTATTCACTCTCTGGTGAGTATGCATTCGATAGACCATTTCTTTGGGGTTCAAAAAGAACAGGTCCTGACTTACATCGTATTGGTAATTACCGTACGACAGATTGGCATGAGGCACATATGTTGAATCCACCTAAAATTGTACCTGGTTCTATTATGCCAGCGTATGATCATCAGTTTGAAAATGAGGCTGATTTAGAAACTGCCTATGCTGAAGCGGTTACGGTTAAAAATGTATTCCACACTCCATATGGCCCAGCGTTTCACAGAGGTCAAGAAGCATGGGATGCACATAAGTCAAAAGTACTTGAAGATGCAAAGAAAATTGCAGCAGATATGAAAGACGAAAGAGTGAAAGCTATGATTGCTGAAGGTAAAGTACCTGAAGTTGTAGCACTCATTGCTTATATGAATAGCTTAAAGTAGGAGAGAAAGATGGGCATGAATGAAATACAAGGATATGCAAGTTTCTTTATGACCATCTTTTTGGTAATAATGTTGTATGGGTATATCATACATCTTTATAGATCAGAAAAAAAAGGCGAACGTGATTATGAAAAATATGGGAACATTGCACTTGATGATGAAATCACAAGTACACCCGTAGAAGATAAATCCGCGTCTGAAAGATACAAGGAGGAGAATAAATGAATGGATTAATGATAAAAGCATTGGGATTTGCTGTTGTCTTAGTATTAGCAACAATTTTTGTTATTACAAAGCTAAATATTGATATTTTTGCAGATTCTGTAAATGCGATTACCATGGGTGGTGCGATTGCGATTGCAGTGATTACTGCAGCAGTTTCAGTAAAATATATTAACCAGATGAAAACAGATACTGCAAGTGGTAAACTTGCAGATGAAAACTGGGATGGTATTGGTGAGTATAAAAATGAACTACCATCAGGTTGGGCATATAGCTTTTTAGCAGTATTTATGTGGTCAATGTGGTACGGTTTCTTAGGGTATCCTATTAATGCTTACAGTCAAATAGGTGAGTACAATGAAGAGGTACTTGCGTATAATAAGAAATTTGATAAAGAACATGCAAATGCTAGTAGAGAAACATTACAAGAGATGGGTGAGTCTATCTTTTTAGTACAATGTCAACAATGTCATGGTGCAACAGGTGATGGGCTTTCAGGTCGTGCACAAGACTTTGGTAAAAGAATGACTAAAGAACAAGTATTAGATGTCATTAATAATGGTTCAAATCAACTAGGTTATGCTATGGGTATGATGCCTCCAGGTATGGCATCGGGTCAAGATGCGGAAGACATTGCAGCATACATCGCTGGTGGACTTAAAGGTGAAGCTCCTGCTTCATATGCAGCATGTACTTCATGTCATGGTGCAGATAGCAAGGGTAACAATGGTATGGCTCCAAACTTGGTTACATACGACGCTGCACTCATGCACCATACTTTACAAAATGGTAAAAAAGGTATCATCGGAAAGATGCCAGCATTTAAAACATTGATTACACCAGTACAAGAAAAAGCATTGACTGTTTATATTCAGTCATTGTTAAATTAAGGAGTTCGGTATGGCAGAAAATACAAAAAGATCCGTATTTGGATTTCATGGTGTCTTTGGGGTTTTGATTTCAATTTTTGGACTTATCTTTATTTGGGCAGTACTTATGTCACAAGCAGTACTGGTACAAAGAGATGCAGCACATAATCCTTATGATCCTGCACCTATCAGAGATGTAAATAATCTTAAGATGAGATCTGTAGACAATAAAAACTTTGCATTTCAAAAAAAGGATAAATAATGATTAAATATATGGATAAAATACTTTTTGCATGTATGGTATTTGCAGCAGTCGCAGCTATTTTCTTATCGTTTAATAGTAGTGAATACCTTTTATATGTAGGTTAATATGAATAGAGCGAAGTTACGGGCAAGCCCTTATAAGGGGCTTCTTGCCATGCTTGCTTTATGGATGTTTCCTTTTCTACTAAATGCTACACAAATTCTCAAAAATGACCTTTTAAAAATAGAAGCTGTTGAACTCATAGACCTTATGGGTGAAGAACTTTATACAAAAACAGGTGTCAATACTTACGTCATTGCAACCAACGAACATTTTCCAGAAAGATTTAATTTAGTAGAGTATAGTAAGCAGTATGAAGCAAATCTAAGTAAGCCCTATGTATTGTTTATCTTTGCTCCTTATGCAACCATAACAAAAAAATCAGAAGCCAGAGGAAGAGTAGGTATTATCCCCTCTAGTGATGATGTAAGAGCGATGTATGACTATGATGATGTCAGAGATGCAGGTGTCAATATCGTTGCGATTAAAGACTCAAATACAAATGAAGATAAGTTTAACATAGCTGTTTTACAGTCCTATTCGGTACTTGCAGACAATATCGCTGCTTCAAAAGGTGTGAAACTTATACATACTATTCCTGATGAGATGGGTACGATGGTACTTATATTACGCATATTGGTCTATAGTGGTACAGCGATACTCTTATGGATATTTGTCTTAAGACCAGCATGGATGAGGAGAAAAAATGGAAAATAAAAGTAAAAAAACCTATTGGCCACATATGATTTTAGGTTTTTTAGCCATAGGTATTACTTTAGGGTACTGGACTGTTAAGTCAGCAAACTCTTTGCCTGTACAAGAGGTCAATAAGTATATGTTGAAATATCAACAGGCAGATTTGAGTATCAATCAAATCTTAGAAAAAAAGATAGCTTTTGATAAAGCGTATAGCATTGAACTTAAAAATGTTGAGATGATGGTGATGACTGATAATATAAATTCCAATCGTCCGCAACCAAATGTTGTGAAGCTCGTTAAGGGTGATAATAGTTTTTCATATGTCGTACACACAAAAGATGGAAAAACAGTGAATGATGTCAATGCAAGTTTTTTGTTAACGCAACCGCATTCACGTACTGAAGATGTAATGATAGAGAGCGTTCCCTTCTCTAACGGTATGTATAGGATAGATAAACTTAACATACAAAAGCCTGGTAGGTATACACTTCAATTTAGAGCTACCATAGGTGATAAAACAGGTTACTCTGAGATAGCAGCATATCTTAATCCTTAAACATAAAAATCTGTCAATTTGACAGATTTTTCAGCTATTTTCTTACTTCTGTGTTATACTACACACCATGAATGAACTACACATCTACCCCACTTCAAGAGCCTTACGAACTGTGAGCCAACAGCATAAACAGAGTGATGGATTTTTACCCACACTCATGCGTATGGATGAGTTTGAACAACGTGCTATACTTTTAGAAAAGAAGATACAAGTAGACCCTCTACAACGCATACTACTTTTACGCCAAGCTGCATCTTTTGATGCCTTTGATGACTTAAAACTAGACTTGTCTTTGGTACGCT
>JAMONG010000097.1 GCA_027066595.1 Sulfurovum sp. | reverse complement strand
ACTAACACTAATGCTAGCTCAGCTGTTAAAACTGTCTCTACTGACTCTGCAGCTTCTGTTAAATCAGTTTCTGAAAACACTAACGACTCTGTTAAGACTATCTCATCTGATGAGTACGCAGAGCATATGAAATTAAAAAAATAGTCACACACCACATATTATGAATCTTTATACCAAAGATTCGTAATAATACTCTCAATAAAAACTTTCTTAACTTTATACATCAGACAATATAATCATTAAATATTACACTATATTCTATAATATAAGAGAAGATAATATTTTTTATAAAGAACTTTAAGTTATATTTAACATAAGTTTTTGTATACTTCATAATCTAAAAATAAAAGGGAATAACCATGAAAAAAATTATACTAACGAGTGTAGCAACAGCTGCATTATTAACAAGTGCACAAGCTGACTTTGACTTTGGAGACATGTTCAAAGATATGAAAGAGGCTGCAATCTCTATGAGTAAAGATGCAAAAGATTCTGTTGTATCTATGAAAGACGGAGCAGTTGAAACTTCAAAGTCTGCTGAAAGAACGGTTACTTCAGTAAGTACGGATGCAAAAGACACTTCTATGAAAGTATCTGATGACATTAAAACAATGGAAGTAAACACAACGAAAGACATGACAACATCTGCGACTACTCTCTCTACAGATGCAAAAGATTCACTTAAAACAACTACTACAGATATGAAAGACTCTGGTACTGTTATAAGTACAGATGTAAAAGACTCAATTAAAACTGTTTCTACAGATGCAACGACATCAGTCAAAACACTTTCAAATGACTCAACAAATTCTGTGAAAACCGTATCTACTAATGTTAGCGATACAGCTAAAACAGTTTCTAATGATTCAAGAGACTCTGTTAAAACAGTATCAAATGACATGAACAGCACATCTTCATCTATCTCAGCAGATACTAAAGATTCTGTTAAATCTGTAGCTACAAATGCTAGCGACTCTGTAAAAACAGTTTCTAATGACTCTAGAGCATCTGTAGAATCTACATCAACAAATGTAAGTGACTCTGTAAAAACAGTTTCAACTGACTCTGCTGCGTCTGTTAAATCTATTTCAGAAAACACAAACGATTCAGTAAAAACGATTTCTAAATAAGAAATAATTTACTTCAAATATAAGAAGGTCTTTTCCTTCTTATATCTACGCTTTACCCTCCAAAATTTCCAGTAACTTTTAGTAGCTTTTCATTTATAATGAACGATAATCACAACTTCCATTAATCAGATATATCTATACTATGTTACCCTATAAGTCTATACTTGTCCAAAGGGTAAAAATGAATACACTAAACAAACTACTTATCACTTTTGTTGTCTCCATACAGGGTATGACACTTTTAGCTACAGCTGAAACGATGAACCAAGACAAAACATTAGCCGTTTTTTATACGATAGATGGTGACATACAAGAAAAATATAACACTTTAGTAGAGACTAAACTCAAAACCATTGGCTTTAAACTCACTGACCCACATAAAAGGGTTAATGACCAATATGAGACTAAATGGGGGAGTACTGTATTAGATGTACTCTCTTTCATGCCTGTCGTTCATGATGATGTCATACTTCCACTACTCAACATTGATCCACGTATCGCTGGATTTGCTCCATTTAATATGCTGATTCATAAAAAGCTAGATGAAAATGTTACACATGTTGGGCATCTTCAACCAAAAGTGATGCTTGATATTTTAGATATCCAAGACAAAGAAGTAAGAGAAAAATTTACTGCAACTTTTGCTCCGCTAGATGCTATGATAGAAAAAGAACTAGGTGGCAAAAAATCATTCATGCCATACAATAAGCTTCCTAAACAAACAATGATTAACTATGAGTATAACTTTGAAGCACCAGAAGATATGGATGACTTTATTGATGAGTTTCAAAATAGTTTTGAACTGGCATTTATAGACAAAGGATACCTTATTGCGGGCTATCATAACTTTATGGAAGCAACCGATGAGGCAGAAGAGATACTCGCAGATTATGATGCCTTTTGGACATACTCTTTATGTCACTTAGAATTTTCTTATAATATGTTCGATAATGAAGGTGCAAGACCAGAAGCAGGACTTTTTGCCCCATGTACAATGTTTATGTATATCAAAAAAGGTAGTAACAAACTAGTAGTTGGTATGTTCAGACTACATAACTGGTCTGATACACTCAATATAACAGATGAAAAACGTTTGGCTTTAGTAGAAAAGTTAGATAGAGAGATACCTGAGATTCTTACAACCTATGGTATGAAAAGCATCCCAAATGTTAATCCACTTACACTGAAAAATACAGACAAGAACAACATAAAAACTAACGTTATACAAAAAAATGATACAGATAAAGTAGAGACTACATCTGCAGCTATAAAAAAGCCAAAGAAAGAGAATGCACCTGCAACAACAGAGCAAGAGAAAAAAGTACAAAAGATTAACACAGGTAGTGGTGTCGTGACTATCAAGTTACCTAAAGTACCAACGCCACCTAAAGTCATCCAGCTTGGGAGCAGTACCACAACAGACAGAGCCATAAAATTCTCTAAACGTGTACCACCAAATTATATACCACATAGATTTGATAATCAAAAGAAAGTCAAAGTTTCAGCCAATACCCGTATAGGTGAAGTCAATCATGGTCGTATATCTGCATACTTACGTGGTGCATTTATGGATGTAGCCAGTGTAGAAAAAAGTCTCAAAGCTGCAGGCTTTAAAGTCTTAGTGGCTGCACCTGTCAATAAAAAAGGTGACCTTGTCTCTGTGGTCTTTACAAATGAAGCATTGATAGACATGGCAAGTAAAGCTAAAAGAGGCTTTATGGCGACGCTACGTGTCCTTATCGACACCAAAGAGAAGACGATAAGTATTACAAACCCTCTC
>JAMONG010000096.1 GCA_027066595.1 Sulfurovum sp. | reverse complement strand
CAAGATATGCAAGAACCTGAAAGTGCTCCTGAAGTAGACGAAGCCAAAGAAGAGATGTCTGAAGCCCAAAGAGAAGCCGATGCTGCAGAAGCAGCAGAACTCCAAGAGGTGGGTGTAGGTGAAGAACCTGTAGTAGATTAACTATCTGGCACATCCTCTTGCAGGTCTATGTACCCAGTGGTATTTTGTGTCCTCTTTTACATTTGAAAAGTAGAGTTTCCCTGAGTTTCTCCATGGGTCTATGATGATACCGCTCTCTATGGGTTTTCCTTTTCCAACAATGACTAAGCTATTGTGTTCACTCCAGTACTCTCCTATGTTTGCACCTACTAAATGAAACTCAAAAGAGGGGTAATCTCTTTCTCTAGAATATGCATAAAGTGCATCAGCCCAATGGTAACAAAGCCCTTTCTCTTTGACTCCAATGTTGACTAAAAAGTTATGGTACTGTGGGGGAGAAGTAAGTTCAAAACGTTTACTAAGTTCTTTTGTTTTTTGATAGAGTTCTTTAGAGAGTTTTGTCGCTTCTTTGTAGGTGACTAGCGTATCTAATGTTTGTAGTGTTTGGGCAAGTTCTTTTACTTTATCTTCTTTAAGAGTAGGTGTTTGTACCGTACATGATACAAACCATAATGAAAAAAAGAAAAGCCTAAAACAGTGCTTGAGCATACTGAGAGGGGAGATAATAAGCGATGGCTACAGCTAAAAGTATCATCGAAGAGTTATAAAGTGATAAAAACTTTGGACTTTTAGAGAGTAAAAAACCACCTATAAATCCAACCACAAGCCCACCTAAATGTGCAGAGACATCTACTGATTCGATGGAAAACCCTATCACGAGATTTATGGCGATGATGATACCAAAGTCTTTCATAAACGCTTTACTTTGTACGGCTATCTGTTCCTTATGTGCCAAGAAAAAACCTGCCAATGCACCAAACACACCAAAGATAGCTCCAGAAGCACCCACGCCTACACTAGCAGGATGCATAAGTAGTGAAACCAAACCACCTACGATACCAGAAAAAATGTAAATGCTTATGTAAGACTTGGTATCGAAATACATCTCTGCACCACGCCCTATCAGATAGAGAGAAAACATATTCATAAGAATATGTGTCATGCCACCATGTAAAAACATCGCAGTCCCCAGTCGCCACCACTCATCTTTAAGCACCGTTAATGGGCCATACAAAGCACCCAAGTCAACAAGGACTTGTAAATCCATATTGACCAAACTGCCACTGTAAAAAGAGGAGATAAGGTATATAAGTATGTTTAGTATAATAATCGCATAGGTAAGTTTATAGCGTAAAATATCATTTAGCATAAATGTTTAACAGATTGCCTCGGCAAATATCACACCATCTACACCACCACGAGCGATTTTAGAAATATCTTTTTCACTATGGATAAGTACTAAAATACGCGCATCAAAAAGATACTCTTGTGCTATAGGCTGTATCATCAAAGCATCATCTTCTTCACAGATGATAAACTTAGCCCCTAAGGCATTGGCAAAGAGTGCATCATCAAGTGTGTTAACAACCACTGCAAAAGCCATGTTGTTTTCTTGACAATGTGCTGCAAAGGCATGTGAATCCACCAAAGGTTCAAGCAAAACAATCTCATCTGCTGAAGTTTTTTTAATATCTTCTATAGAAAACACTTTACAAAAACGATTACTTTTAATCCATGGATGTCCGATAATTATCATGATATTCCTTTTATTAGATTATGGTGTACATTCATCTGAACAATAATACTTTCCATGAACAATAATACTCTCTTTTACTGTGACATAAGTACTACACTTTTCACATTCTACAAGTGTATCTTCTTCTAACTTTTTCTCATGTGTACTCTTACCAATTTGGGGGAATTTACCACCAAAAAACTTGTAAATAAGTACCCCTGCTATAGCAAAAATAAGTAGTTTTAAAATCATTTATTTACTCTTTATATATAGATAATTACGTTGGTTTTTTTGTACTATATCATAATCTAACTGATGTTGCACATCTTCTATTTCATCAAAAACACGTGAGCCTTTGTAAAAAAGATACTCTGTGTACGTGTCACTCACTTTTACCGTTAAGTCTAAAAGTAACTTTGTATTGGTTACTGCACGAGAGGTGATAAGTTCAAATGCCTCATGCTCAACACTCTCCACTCTTTTAGCCTCTACCTTTACATTGGGTAACTCCAAATCGATGCTAGCATATTTTAAAAATGAAACTCTTTTTTTAAGAGGTTCTGCCAACACTACCTCAGTTTGTGGATAAGCTATGGCGAGCACAAGACCAGGAAACCCTGCCCCTGTACCCACATCAAGTAAACTTTTAGGGCTTTGTATAAAAGTTAAAGGATACAAAGAGTCTATAATATTAAGATAAATCGCATCTACACTTTTTGCCCCTGTAAGATTATGTATCTGATTCCATTCATGCAGTAGGCTTGCAAAGTTTTCGAGTTTGATGATAGTTGTATCATCTAGGCTAATCTCTTCTTTATTCAGTAATTGATTTAAATTCACATCTATCCTATCGTGATAAGTCTATTTTTTACAAGTGTATCGATAAAAACCTCAATATCATGTTTAATGACACTCTCTTTAACCTCATACTTCTCTAACATAGTTGTTTTAAGGTTTTCTAAAGAGCCATTTTCTACTAAAATTTGCCACATTTCCCTACCAATGGTATCTAGTCCAAAATAGTTTTCACTCTCCGTATCTAGTATCACCATCTCATCATCCACAACTTGTGCAAACACTGTACTAGGTATGGTTACTTTATCTGTAAAATTCATCTAAATATTATACTGTATTATGTATGAGAATCGCTTGATAGACCTCTTCTAAACGTTCCCTATCCCATGGCACCGAAAGTGTAAAGACTTTAGCCTGCTTAGCCA
>JAMONG010000095.1 GCA_027066595.1 Sulfurovum sp. | reverse complement strand
GTATTCTAAAAATAATCATCATAAAGCAAAAGATCTATTGAAAAAATTAAATGTTTTAGCTATCGATCATATAATGAATGAAGATATAGAGTTTTATAAGCTTTTGAAAGATGAAAAAAGATTAACCCAAACCAATGAAAAATCTATTAATCAATTTACAAAAAGTTTTAAAAATACAAAAATGGCATTGATGAACTTTTTAAGCAAATATAGTCGAGAAGATGAAAAACTTGATAATGATTTTTTTACTTCATTTAATGATTTAGTAGGTGTATTGAGTGAACGTATTGATTTTGAGGAAAAAAATTTATATACAATTTTATACGAAAATAATTAAAAGTGTTATCTTTCAACTCAAAATAAACTCTCTTAAAAATCATTCTTATAGATAATATCATATGACTGTGAAACTTCACTAGCCCCTATGACACTTTGGGTGTGTTTACCATGTTCGTATTTGAGCTTTACCTGTGCAACATTGCCATTGATGTAGATGATGGTTATATTTTTAGTCAGTTTTTTACCTACTTCTACACTGCTACCCTCACCCAAGACAAGATGATCAAGCTTAATACCTATATTATTAAGTGCAGATTTTGCCATGGCTCCTCCCATCATTTTCATCATCTCATCACCGTTGTTTGTCCCTGCACCCTCTACTGTGTCAAATAAAATCAATGAAAGTATCTGCTCTTGACTCAAGCTAGGCTTAGATGAAAAGTCAATTTGTGGCATATCTGCTGTACCTGTAATCTTGACTGTGATATCATAATCAATCGCTTTATAGAGTACTTTAAGTTCAAGTAAAGGTTTGTTGGGATTACCTGTAAAGTGAACAAAACTCTTCTTTAAGGTAAATTTTTTATCTTGAAAGATATAGGTACTCCCCTCTAAAACTTCGATTGAACCTAGTACCAATAACTCAGAATTCTCTGCTTTATGCACACTTAAATCTACATTGGCTTTCATAGCGATAGCATCTTTGTTGTAGAGCAGATGTTTTTTGGTCTTTATCTGAAGCTCTATACTAAGATTATCCATAAATGGACTCTCTGTACTCTCTTTCATATCTTGCACAATGACAATATCGCTATCTGATGCAAAATTCTTTTTAGATATATCATAATGAACCTCTCCACCTAAAAGCGTTACCACACCTTTAACAGAAGTCTTATTCCCCTCTCGTGTTGTTACTACCTCTACATCACTGTCAAAATCGATAAGTTCATGTGCAATGTGTAACTTTTGTGCCTTTAAGACAATGCTTCCTTTTTTTGTTTTTAAATCATAGTTTCCTTCAGATTTTAACTGGTCATTTACCCAAAGAGGTGAAAGCGTAATCAAATTATCTTTTAAAGTAACTATAGAGGGTTTACTTGCAAATATTTTCTCTTTTGCATAGATAACTTGATAGCGTTCTAACACTATTTTCTCTTTATCAACCTCTAATAACATATCAATCTCATCAAAAACTTGTATGTTTTGGTGGTCGATATGGTAGTTAATTTGAGGTGATTTCAAGGCTATTGTGGCTCTTTCTAATGCATCTACTGTGACTTCCAACATCGCACTACCTTCTACTTTTGGTAGGTTTTCTAGTCTATATATCTCTGTCATACTTTGTAGTAAAGAAGAAATAGAAGTAACCTTAGAGCTTATTTTTATCTCTTTTTTTACCATACCCAAAAGCTGTACATCAACGCCTACTATATCTGCCTTAGCATCTACTTTTGTGCTATTTAAGTCATAATGAAGTGCTGTATTTAAATGTTTTGATGCAAGTCTCATCGTTACATTATCATCTTTTAGACTCCCCACTACGTGTAGTGGAGAGAAACCCTCCCACTTTACATCTTCACTATAAGCGTTTAAGAGTGATGTTTTGGGTATATCTATCTGTGAAGTGAGTGCCAAATGTGTCGTATAACTCACATTAGCATCTATATTTACTAAATTAGAACGTACTTTAGCCACTGCATGGTATGGGGCATTAGCATCAAATGAAATAGGAGCATCGAGTGTAACATTTAACTTCGTAGCATTAAGTTCAGGAGGTAAGGCTATATAATCACTTAGATGTAATGCCTCTTTACTTTGTAGATGAAGATTTGCTGTTTTAAAATCGTTTGAATTAAAATCTCCTTTTAACATTGAAGCATCTATCTTAGCATCGATACTGTTGGCATCTCCTTTGTAACTTACGTTTAGATTGTTTAGTACTTTACTTAACTTAGCATCTATGCCAATAAGCTGTTTAAGGTTAATCTCGCCATGGTAAGTAAGTTTCTTATCTAAGGTTAAAAGGTTTGTCACTACGATACCCTTCCCATAAGGGGTATTGAGCCTCATATACGTATCAGCTTTGAGTGTTGCATCATCAAATCTATAGCTTAGGGTTGAGTTTAAATGCTCTATATCCAGATTGAACTCCCCCTCTTTAGCTTTGAGTAGCTGTGTAGCATTGGCATCTATCTTGGCGATGACTCTCTCTTTAGAAAGGTTCAAATCTATCTGTACTTTACCAATCGCCTTTTTGCGTATAGGAAGTGTGTAGAGTCTAAATAGCTCTTCTTGTGGTAATAAATTGACTTTTCCAACAAGTTGATTGTCTTTTATACTCCCTTTAAATAGTAGATTAGAGAGATTGCTCGTAACATTTAACTCCATCTTTGTAACAGAAAGTCTATTTTTTGCATAATAGACCTTACGCACATCCAACTTTACATCTTTAATCTTAACCTCATCTTGCACAAAAGATTTGGTATCTATTGTAAGCTTTTTAACATTCACAGAAAAATCAAAGGCTTTTGAACTTTCATTATCCTCTGAAGAAAACGTATCTATAAGTGCTTTTATCGTATCTATATTGGCATCATGAATAATGAGATTATTGACAATAATCTTTTTTTGTACCAATCCATTTGGGTTCCATTTAAGTGTAAGATGTTTAGCCAAAGGTTGAGTTGCATACGTAACATCTTCTATTTCAACACCTGTCAAAACATTTCCATGGATACGACTATAACCAATGTTATAATCTGGAGCAAAAGCATCTGCTGCTTTCTTAACAACCCATGGTGAATTAGCTAAAAAATAGACCAATAAACCTAATAGTATTGCTATACCTAAAGTATATAAAAGTATTTTTCTTATCCATAACAAAGGTGAGAGTAAAAGTATTTTTTTCATCAAAATGACTGCCCTATCTGAAATGAGATACCATAAATAGAGGGGTCTTTTATATTAAAACCCACATCAATTTTAAATGGACCAATAGGCGTCATATAGCGTACACCCAAACCTGCAGAAGAGATAACATCTCCACTAAAATCGTAAGCATCTTCTGTAAGCAAGGTATTATCTGTAAAAACAGCACCATAAATATCACCCCAAATAGGATAATTGGCTTCAAGCGAAAGATTGAGCATCGTAGAAGCACCATATATAGTATCTTCTGTAGATGAGCGTATGACACCTAGTTCTCTATAGCCATACGCACGGTTAGAAAATGCTCCACCTGCAAAAAAATATTTAGATTCGGGAAGTCCATTTTCAGACTCTATATCTAAAATACCTACTTTACCTACAGCAGAGAGAGTCAAGTTAGAAAAAGTATGGATGATACGTGCCTCTAGTTCTGTTTTAAGATAAACCGAAGAGACATCATCATCTGATAACCCCAACTCTGTATGCCCTGCCAAATAATAGCCATACTTTGGATTTAATTTAGAATCTCTTGCATCATAGACCACATCCAGATAAGGATATGCTAAAAAAAAGAGCCCTTCATTGACTGCTTGTTGTAGTTCATCACCCTCATTTAAGTTATCTAAAGCCGTAATATCTATGCCTTCTATTGCCATACCCACTTTGAGTTTAAGGCGTCCATCTTCATGTTGTAAATAAAGCCTAGAAAAAACTTTTTCCTCTTTGAAACCATCAAATTCTAAATTTGAGTATCCTATCCTAGCTCCTATATCAATGCCTTTATTAAAAAGTGTCAAAAATGCTGGTTTAAAATAACTCAATATGAGTAACTGCTCTAACTTGGACCATGAAGCTTTTAGGTTTAATTTACGTGCATTACCAAAAAAATTATATTTGGTAATTTGTGCATGGACACGAGGGCCTACAAAAGTATCATACCCTAGCCCCGCCTCAAAATGATAAGGTTTTGTCATCTCTTCAAAACGTATATCTACAGGAATCACATTATATATCTTTCTATCTACATTGATAAGTACCGAATCAAAAGCTTTAAGTTCATACAAATTGTTAGATGTCTCTTGGACAAGTGTTGTACTAAACCTCTCTCCCTCTAACGCTCTTACACGAGAGATGACCACATCATCTTCTACTGTTTTTAGTCCTAAGAGGGTTAACTTTCCAAAGGTACATATACCACCCTTGTGTAAAATATACTTAAGCTCCACAGAGTATTTTTCTAAATCTACATAGGCTTTAGTATCTAAATCATACGAACAATACCCCTCTTTTAAGAGTTGACTGATGATGTTATTTTTACTGTCTATAAAAGCTTTAGCACGAAAAATATCACCTTTTTTCAGCTGAATGAACTGAGTAATATTATAATCACTCTCTATCTCAATGCTATCCACACGTACTGGTCTATTCTCTCTAATACTTACAAAAACGGTACTGTTGGTCTCTTTTATTTTAGAAGTAGCCTCATAAAAGCCTTCTGAACGATAAAAACTTTCTATTGTCTCTTCTAGGCTAGGTATGAGTTTATCTTTGATGCGTGGATTATCTTTTTTCCAAAACTCAAAAAAACTTTTATTATCCACTCCCAAGGCATCTTGTAGTTCACTTTCATCAAAATGTTCTTGTCCTGTAAAATGTATCTTATGTGTAGGTAAGTCTACCTCTTTGGCAAAAAGAAGCATACACATCGATACCATAAACAAAAATGTGATTTTCATTTTAACTTATCCTAATAAATCTTTCACACTTTGCAGTGGGTCTTTGGATTTTTCTATCATCGCATAAACTTCTTCTGCAATGGGTAGATAAATCTTCTTATCTGTGGCTATTTTATGTAATGCTTTAGCTGTTGGTACACCCTCAGCTACTTCACCTAACTCTTGAAGTATCTCATCCATACTTTTACCTTTTGCAAGCCCTAGTCCTACCCTATAGTTACGTGAGAGCGTAGAAGATGCAGTAAGAAAAAGGTCTCCTGCACCCCCTAAAGAGAGAAAAGTTTCCGTTTTTGCCCCAAATGCTTCACCAAAACGTGTCATCTCTACAAGCCCCCGTGAGATAAGTGCTGCTCTTGCATTGTTTCCAAGTCCAAGCCCATCACAGACACCACCTGCGATGGCTATCACATTTTTATAGGCTCCAGAGACTTCTGCACCTACGACATCATCACTCACATATCCTTTTATAAAAGAAGGTAAGGCATCTGCATAAGTCTGAGCCAACGCTAAGTTAGTAGAAGAGATTTTGAGTGCGGTAGGAAGAGACTTTTGTACTTCAGCTGCAAAAGAAGGTCCAGAGATAAACGCAAGTCTTTCTGCAGCAACATACTCACCATAGACTTCATTTAAAAATGCCCCTGTGCTTGTCTCTATCCCTTTGGCAGCTACGAGTATATTTTGTCCATAGTCTACAAAATGTTCTTCTAACCACCCACGCACAAACTGTGCGGGTATCGCCATTACAAGGTACTCATATGTTAAAGCCTCTTCCATAGAGACAAAATGTTCAATCTCTTTTACATTACGTGAAGAGATGACTACCTCATTGTTCTGACTATAGGCATGGTACAGTGCCTGTCCCCATTTTCCTGCTCCTATAATTGCTATTTTCATATTAATTCTCTTCTTTTTTTATTAGTTTTTCAAACATATCTAACTTCTTTTTTTCACCAATACACACAATCGTATCACCACTGTCTAGCTTATGGTTAACCCCTGCTGTAATAAAAATAAAATGATGCCCTAGCTCTTCATCTATCATACCCACAAAAAGTACACCATATTTAGACAAATCTAAATCATCCGTCATATAACCATTTAAAAATGAACCCGTTGGTATAATATACTCTCTAAAGCCTATACCATGCTTATCTATTACAAATTCTTCCAATAATTGTGTAGCCACAGGATGATTAAGAATATTATGTATTTTATTGGCAGAAACTTCATACATATCTATTACTTTATTTGCCCCTGCCATCTGAAGCTTTTTTGTTGTATGTATAGAGTCAGAGATAGAAAGAATATAACACGAGTCAAAAAGAGACCGTAAAGAAAGTGTTAAAAAAACATTTACATGTTCATCATCCATTACACATACTAACTGTGTATACTTTTCAGGATGTAATGCTTTGAGATCTGCATCTTTAGTCACATCGATATGTGTAACTTCTTTAAATCCATCTGTTAAGGCTTCTTCATAACGTTTTAAGTCATCTTCAACAATCTGTATTTTAAAACCATCTTCAAGTAAGCCCTGAGCGATAAACTTACCATGATTACCATACCCAAAAAGCAATATATTTTGATGTTTCATTAGCAATCCTTCTCATAGATGCTTTTAAAATATTCCAAAGAAATTTTACGTCCCATTACCAATAAAATATCACCACTTTCTACCTTGGTTGAATGCAAAGGATTAAAAAGAAATTCTCCTCTTCTTTGAATGCCCATAAACAAAAGTTTGGCTTTCTTAAATGCCAACTCTTCAATACTTTTGCCGATAATCCCCTCACACTCATACGCCCGTATCTCATCAATGCGTGCAATACTTTTTCCTGTCAATATAGCATGAATAGCTTTATACATCGTTGGTTGCGTTATCGCTGTATGTATCATGGTATTTGCAACTTTATTTGGCATGAGTATATGGTCAGTACCTGCATGTGCAAATTTACTTTCCATATTGCTATCATTTACACGAGCAATGACGCGAATACTTTTAGAAATACTTTTAGCATTAAGTGTAATATAAATATTTTCAACATCACTAGCTGTCAAACACAAAATAGTTATCTTGCAGTGTTCAACATTAAATTTTTTAAGTGTTTCATAACGACTTGCATCTTCATGGATGGCTTCATACCCATCTTTTCTTGCCTCTTCCATACGCTCAAGATTATTTTCAAGAATAATATAATTATTGTACTCATCAGCATAATGACGTAAAAACATTTTTGTCATCTGACCATACCCACAAATCAGTAAAAAAGAGTTACTTTTATTCACCTGTTCTATAATTCTACTCTCTTTTAATTCACTCAATTTTTCAGAAAAAGCAGAAACGATGACAGAAGTAGCAAAAGAAATCATCGCAATTCCTGAAATAATAACAAGAATAGAGATACTTCTTCCTTCTGTAGTTACAGGAGAAATATCACCATATCCTACTGTTGAGATGGTCACTAAAGCCCAATAAATAGCATCAAATAGAGAGTCTATATGAGGATTTTGATGTTCCTCCATCACATAAAGTGCGATACCTGCAGTCATCACAACAAAAAAGAGTAAGAAAAGAAGTGTTAGCAATTCAAATTTTTTATTAAGTAGTACTTCTGTAAATTGATTGATACTTTTGGTATAACGCAGAAGCTTTAAAACCCTAAAAAGTACAAATATGCGTAAAACTCTCAAAGGTCTATAAGCAGGGAAAATAGCTAAAAGGTCAATTAAAGCCGAAGGTGTAAACATATATTTAACTTTTTCTCCTAATCCTTCTTTTAAAATAGACAAAGAAGAAAAATCTTTTTGAAGAAACTGTGCATCTTTATGCTCTTTAACAATATGTTCACTAATATCATTGTGTACCCACAAACGTAAAAGATACTCTATAGAAAAAACAAAAGAGACAAAATAGATGTCATAGATATCTAACCATTCAGGTACAGGAGTTTTTACTTCATAAATTAAGATAACCACAGAAGTGATAATAAGAAATATAATAGTAATATCAACATATTTTTTATAAGGATTATTGGTATTATGAAAGATATCACGTATAAAATTTTTTGTAGCTCTATACCTTTTTGAACTTCGTAGAAAAAGAGCAATAGATAAAAGTATCTGATTCATATTGCTCTCCTATAAATGCTTTAATTCAGTCTCTGTTTGAGAAGTTCATTCACTTTTCCAGGGTTTGCAGAACCTTTTGAAGCTTTCATTGTTTGTCCTACAAAGAAACCAAAAAGTTTGTCTTTACCAGACTTGTATTGCTCTACCTTATCTTGATTAGCTTCAAGTATCTCATCAATGATAGCTAAAATAGCACCATCATCACTTACCTGTGCAAGTCCAAGCTCATCAATGAGTGCTATCACATCACGACTCTCATTTTCCATCATATGGTCAAGTATCTCTTTCCCACCTTTTCCAGAAATAGTATCATCAGAAATTTTAGCGACTAAGATACCAAGTGTTTTTGCACCTATGGGTGAATTCTCTATAGTAAACCCTGCTTTATTTAAACGTCCAAGCAGTTCAGAGGTAAGCCATGTTACTGCTGTTTTAGCATTCGCACCTTGTTCTAACATCTCTTCGTAGTAGTATGCCATCTCTTTATCTGATGTAATTACCAATGCATCATACTTCTTAACCCCAAGCTCTTCTACGTAACGCTTCACTTTAGCATCTGGAAGTTCTGGCATTTGTTTTGCTTCATCTATCATCTCTTGTGTCACAATGAGCGGACGCAAGTCAGGGTCTGGGAAGTAACGGTAGTCTGCTGCTTCCTCCTTTCCTCTCATAGAGCGTGTAACCCCTGCATCTACATCCCAAAGACGCGTCTCTTGATATACTTCTTGTTCATAAACACCATCTTCATAGGCTTCTGTTTGACGTTGTACTTCATAGGCTATGGCATCTGCTACAAACTTAAAAGAGTTTATGTTTTTTATCTCTACTCTTGTACCAAATGCTTCTTGCCCTTTAGGACGAATTGACACGTTCACATCACATCTAAACGAACCCTCTTGCATGTTTGCATCAGATATGTCTAGGTAACGTACAGTTGCGTGAAGTTTTTTCAAAAATGCTACTGCTTCTGCTGCGTTTCTCATGTCTGGGTCAGAAACTATCTCTAGTAGTGGTGTACCAGAACGGTTTAAGTCTACTTTAGAGTGGTCACCCTCATGCATATTTTTACCTGCGTCTGCTTCCAAGTGTGCTTGTGTCATCCCTATACATTTTGTCGTACCATCTTTAAGGTCGATAAACACTTCCCCTTTTTGTACGATGGCTTTAGTAAGCTGTGTTATCTGATATGCAGAAGGACTGTCTGGGTAAAAGTATGACTTTCTATCAAAATGAGACGTATGATTTACATTCGCATTAATAGCATAGCCAAGTCTCATGGCTTTAATCGCTGCTTCTTTATTCACCACTGGCAATGCACCAGGAAGTGCTAAACAAGTAGGACAAGTGTTAGTGTTTTGATGTTCTGCGAAAGAGGTAGGACAAGCACAGAAAAGTTTTGTTTTAGTGTTAAGTTGTACGTGGACTTCAAGACCGATAACGGTTTCAAACATAAGGGTTTTCCTTGTTAGATAATTGAAGATATTATATCCATTTGGTTATTTAAGAGAGTTTATAAAAAAACTATTTTCTATCTTAAATCTATCCTACTTTTCACTAAAAATATAAGCAATAACATTTCAGTGACATTCTTGTTGTATCATTCCAATGAAACTTATGTATACGTACATAAACAAAGCCAAACTATTCGTGAGAGTAGGACGGAAAGCCACGGGTCTCTACCCCTTTTTAGAGATAGCCGAGCTACCTGCAATACAATATATTAACAATAAGGGGTTAATTATGAGTGCAACACTAACTAAAGAACTATCAAACAAAGCATACATGTTACAAAATATTTATGTCGCAAAAAGAGCACATAAAGAGTGGGTTCGTAAAGCCGATAAACTTGTCAATGGTTTAGATGGGTACCAAGGTAAAAAAGTAAACCTCAATGTAGATAAAACATTTATACCCCTAGATAGTACATCATGCAAATTTGGTCAATGGTTTGATACCTATGCTGTTCAACTTGCTAAATTTGATTCTATAGGACGTTTTATCAATCGTATTGAAGAACACCATAATGCACTACATGATACTTATGCAAAAATTTATGAAATATTTTTTATACTACCTGAAAAACGTTCTATACTCCATAAACTCATTACAATGAATAGCAAAAAAGTTTCAGAAACAGAAAGAGAAAAAGCCAAAATACATTTAGAATATTTAAAAAAATCATCCAAAGAACTCCTCGAAGTTCTTGAAGTCCTTGAAGATAAAATCAAAGCATTAGACTATAATGCACTAAGAACTTTTCTCTCAAAATAACGAATAGACGCAAACCCCTTTGCCCCGACCTTAGCACAAGACTCAATCTGTTCTTGTGTTAAAATTCCCCCCAATGCTATTACTGGTATACAAACAGAAGATACCATAGATTCTAATGCATATAGCCCTACTGCTTTACCCTTATTTGGTGTCTCAAAGATAGGACTAAAGGTAATCATATCAGCACCTCTATTTTGAGCTATTTTTGCTTCTTCTATCGTATGTGTACTTACCACAACAAATAAGCCTAATTCTTTTGCATCTTCTATACAGTTTAATGACGTAGAGGGAAAATGCACACCATCGGCCTGAAGTTTTACTGCTAACTTATAGTCATCATGTAAAAGTACCTTTTCAAACCCCTTTGCATGTTCTAAAAACAGAGTCGCATTTTGTTCATACGCATTACTATACTTATCTCTATAGACAATCATACACGCCATAGAAGAGAGACGTTCTAAATCCTCTTTAAGTCTATTAAAATCAAGTGTACTAGGGTCTGTGATGGCATAGGCTATCATCTAGCTGTTTTGTTCTTTTTGTGTAAGTTTTTCAAGTAGTTTGGTTTGTTTTTGTAGTTCTTCATGTTTCTCTTTAGAAGTAATAAAATGTTCTATAAGTAAAACACCTATCATGCCAGGTAGTGTGGCTATAACGGAAGAGAGTATGGCAAAAAGAAAAGAGTTTGAATAGTTGGAAAGAAAAGCGGTCACAGCACCTAAAAGGACAGCAGCCCAAGCTACGCCCAAAAGAAAATTAACCACAAAACTTAAAGAGGTATCTCTGAGTCTCATCGTTAAGATTCTTAGGTTCTAGTGTTCTTCGTCTATAGCAATGGCACCAGCAAGGTATACATAAGTAAGAATCATAAATACAAATGTTTGTAAGAACGCCATAAACGTAAGCAATACAAGTGGTGTGATAGGGATAATCCAAGGTACTAACATTAAAAGAACCCACAGGAAAAGGTCATCACCCTTGATGTTACCAAAAAGTCTGAATGAAAGTGAAATGATACGAGAGATATGAGAAACAATCTCAATTGGGTACATCAACAGTGACATAGCAAATTTTGCTGCGGGGTGCATCTCACCAAGGTGAACAAAGTTTTTAAAGTATGTAAAAACACCTTGTGCTTTAATACCTTCATAATTGTAGTATAAAAATACAACAAGTGCTAAAGTCAAAGTAACATTAATGTTTGAAGTTGGTGACTCAAATCCTGGGATAATACCAATCAAGTTACTGATGAGTACAAATAAACCAAGTGCCGCGATAAGTGGAAGATACTTACGTGCATGTTCTTCACCGATAACATCTTTACCCATAGCGATAACACCACCAAGGAATGCTTCCATAACGTTTTGTGTACCTGTTGGTACCGCACGTAGGCTTCTTGTAGCCATTTTTGTGATTAAAATTATAATTAATGCTACCAGTACCAAGTGTATTGCCATTAAAATAGCAACATGATCTGGATTGTCATGATGCAAACTAAAAAGTCCGCCAATATAAGTAAAAATACCTTCCATCAAATATCCTCTGTGTGTGAAATATAGCGGGATTATAGCTTTTTAGTGCTTAATATTGACTAAGATTTAGACTATTTTTTCTTGACCCAATCGATAAAGTGCAAAATCGTATTTAA
Organism: Sulfurovum sp.; assembly: GCA_027066595.1. Taxonomy (GTDB): domain Bacteria; phylum Campylobacterota; class Campylobacteria; order Campylobacterales; family Sulfurovaceae; genus Sulfurovum. The sequence continues at coordinate 1,567 of JAMONG010000095.1, read as the reverse complement.
TCGGGTCATGCTTATCAAACTTGCGTAATCTTTGCGTCACTTCAATAGCAGCTTTCATATCGTAGGTTTTTCGTTTTAGAAGTCCTAAACGCTGTGAGACTTTAAAAGTATGCGTATCTAAAGGTAAAAGTAAATCTTTTTTGTCTATCTTTGTCCAAAGCCCCAAATCTAAAGCATCATCACGTACCATCCAACGTAGGTACATCATATACCGTTTATACGTCCCCATACCACTCAGCTTTTTAGGTACAGAACCCACTAAAAAGTCATAGCCTCTACTTTTATGTGAGACTACTGATTTTAATGTATTGATAAATTCCCACAACCCATCTAAAACATTTTCCTCTTTTTTATACCCTTGATAAAATATATTTTCTATACTCTCTACATCTTTAAGTCGCTTAAGTACGATAAAAAGCGCGGCAACATCTTGGGCATTTTGGAAACGATAATAGTGTGAAGAGAGTGTTTTTCGAATCATCTCATCACTGGCTTCTAACAGTGAAAAGTCTAAACTTTGTAAAAACTTTACAATTAGTCTGGCATTGCCATAAGCAAACAGAGCACAGATAAGTGCAATTGTCTCATCATTATGTTCTAAAGCGATAAGAAGAGGGTCTGGTTTATCTGAAGAGATTTCAGAACTGTTATTTCGTACTTCAACTTCTTCATCTAAAAGAATTTTTACTTTTTTAAGTGTCATTGTTTTCCATAGTTACAATACAATTAAACGATGATTTAAAATGTAAAATGCTCACCAAGGTAATGCTTACGTACATTCTCATCATTGGCTATCTCATCAGAGGTTCCAGTGGCAAGCATCTCACCGCTTCTCATCACATAGGCTCGGTCACAAATACCCAGTGTTTCACGTACATTATGGTCTGTTATCAAGATACCCATATCAAGGTCTACGAGCTGTTTGATAATGTTTTGAATGTCTATCACAGCGATAGGATCTACCCCTGCAAAAGGTTCATCAAGTAGTAAAAATTTAGGTTCACCTACCAATGCACGTGCTATCTCGACCCGTCTTCTCTCTCCACCACTCAGGCGTATACCCAACCTATTTCTAATCGGTTCAATATTAAAAATTTCAAGCAATTTTTCTATACGTGGTTGCATGGTCTCTTTAGGGATTTTGAGTGCTTCTGCTGCCATGAGTAAATTTTCTTCTACTGACAAATCTTTAAAAATACTTGACTCTTGGGGCAAATACCCTATGCCCATCTGTGCTCGAGAGCTTAATGGCAGTCCTGTCACATCTTCACCATCTAAAAACACCTGTCCTTCTGTGGCATCTGTCAAACCACAGACCATGTAAAAAGAGGTCGTTTTCCCTGCACCATTTGGTCCTAGAAGCCCAACTATCTCTTTAGATTTTACACGTAAAGAGATGTCATGAACTATTTGTGTTTTTTTTATCGTTTTACCAAGATTTATGGCTTCAAGTATGTGCATTATGCATTTATCCTATATGTTCTACTATTTTCATTGCTTGTAATTTCTACAGTGACAACATTATAACCAACGCTCACTAAAAAAGATTTAAGTGCATCACTCCCCC
>JAMONG010000094.1 GCA_027066595.1 Sulfurovum sp. | reverse complement strand
TCAGACAGATAGGCGTGTAATGTTTTATGCTTATCTGTCTATCATACCACAGTACTATTTTGCTGGCATTGGGTGGTATGGGATGTTTATTATTTGGATACCTGTATTTCTCTTTTTACTTTTACCTTTTAAGCAAGTACTCATAGGTGAGACTAAAGGGTTTTTAGAAAATACTTCACGCGTGCAATGGGGTTTGATGATGTTTGTCTTTGGGCTTTCTCACTTAGCGTATATGATAACGTTAGAACCAGTAAAAAGCCATGGCGTTGGGGGAACCGAACTTGTACTTTATTTGGTACTTCTTACTGAACTTAATGACATACTTCAATACCTCTGGGGAAAGTCTATTGGTAAGCGAAAAATAGTCCCAAAAGTAAGCCCAAATAAAACGGTAGAAGGGTTTGTGGGAGCTTTTGTAAGTATCAGTATTTTGGCTGTGATGTTTTCATTTTTAACACCATTTACTTGGTTTGAAGCACTTGTAGCAGGGATGATTATCTCAGGAGGAGGATTCATAGGTGATGTGGTTATTTCTATGATTAAACGTGACATAGGAGTCAAAGACTCTGGCAATATGCTGCCAGGACATGGTGGCATACTTGACAGAGTAGATAGTCTTGTTTATACGACTCCACTGTTCTTTCATTATGTGTATTATCTTTATTATTAGGAGAAAAAGATGTTGAAAAAACTGTTTTTTACACTTTTTGTTCGTCCTTTAGTACTCATCATCTCTGGAGTGCATGTAGTAGGCAAAGAGAAGTTGCCATTAAAAGGTCCTTGTATCATTGCTGCAAATCATAACAGCCATTTAGATACGATGGTACTTATGAGCCTCTTTCCTCTATCTCAGATAAATCAAGTGAGACCTGTTGCAGCTGCAGATTATTTTATGAAAAACAGATGGTTTTCTTGGTTCTCACAAAATGTTATAGGTATTATTCCGCTTAAACGAAAACCTACTAAAGAAGAGGGACACCCTTTATTGGGGGTAATGAAAGCTTTAAAAAATAGTGATATCATCATCGTTTTTCCTGAAGGTAGCCGTGGTGTACCTGAAGAGATGAGTACCTTTAAGACAGGCATCGCTCATTTAGTAAAAGAGTTTCCTTCTATCCCTGTTGTACCCATCTATATTCATGGTGCAGGAAAAGTTTTACCTAAAGGTGAGGCACTTTTTGTACCTTTTATTATAGATGTGAGCATAGGGGAGGCACTGTATCTTGAAGATGAAAATAACAAAGCTTTTACTCAAAGGCTAGAGAGTAGTATAAAAGGATTAGAAGAAAAATACTATAAAGTGTAAAGCACCACTTGACACTTTATAGTATTTTATGTATACTGTCTAAAATGCTTGAAAAGGACTTAATATGAAAATGGTCGATGGTACATTTAAAAGTTTTGATAATATAAAACTTTTTTACAGAGAATGGGAACATGAGGTGGAGTCTAATGGACGGATACTTATCATCTTGCATAGAGGACATGAACACTCAGGACGGCTAGAAAATATTGTCGCTAAACCAGAATTTGAAGGATATAAGATATTTTCTTATGACAACAGAGGACATGGACATACAGAAGCAGAAGCCAGTTATGAGTTTATGCATTTTATACGAGACTTAGATGCTTTTGTCTCTTTTATATGTGAAAAAGAGGGTAAGAAGCAAGAAGATATTTTTATTATTGCTAACTCTGTGGCAGGGGTGACTGCGAGTACTTGGGTGCATGATTATGCTCCCAAGGTAAGAGGGGTAGCACTTATTGCTCCTGCATTTAAGATAAAACTTTATTTTCCTTTTGCAAAAGCATTTTTGAAATTAGCTATCAAGTTCAAACCAAAGTTAAACATCAAGTCTTATGTGAAATCAAAATTTCTTACCCATGACGAGGCAGAACAAAAGCGTTATGATGAAGACAATCTCATCACGCCACACATCCCTGCAAGACAGTTGACAACATTGCTAGACACCGCACAAAGAGTGTTAAAAGATGCAGAAACGATAGTGACACCAATACTTGTACTTTCAGCCACAAAAGACTATGTGGTACAGAGTGGTGCACAGGGAAACTTTTATGCAAAACTTTCTTCACCTTTTAAACGTTTTGTCAAACTAGAAGGTTTTTACCATGGAGTACTGTATGAAAGTGAACAGCAAAAAGCCATCGCAGAGATAGCCTCTTTTATGGAAGCATGTTATGCTAAAGACGACCCTTTGATGTTAGATAAAATGGTACGCGTGACACAAAAAGAGAAAGACCTCATCGCCTTTGGAACACTTCCTTTATGGAAAGAAGCTTCTTTTTTTACGCAACGCTATATGATGAAAACACTAGGGTTTATGAGTGATGGTATGAAAATAGGCTTAAAATATGGGTTTGACTCAGGTGTGACTTTAGATTATGTCTATAAAAATGAACCCAGTGGTATCACATGGCTAGGAAAGATGATAGACAAAAATTACCTAGAGAGCATAGGTTGGAAAGGCATTAGACAACGTAAAGTAAATATGATAGAAGCAAGCAAAGCAAAAATAGCACTGCTTCAAGAAAAAGGTGAAAAGGTACGTATCTTGGACATAGCAGGAGGACCTGCACGTTACCTTATAGAAGTAGCAGAGGCTCACCCAGAAGTAGAAATACAAGTACGTGACTACCAAGAACAAAATGTACAAGAGGGTAGAGCTTTAGCAAAAGAACGAAATTTATCAAACATTAACTATACACAAAGTGATGCTTTTGATGCTAGCAATTATGATACTGAAGGGTATAGACCAAATATCGTCATTATCTCAGGGGTATTTGAACTCTTTGAAGACAATGACCTTATAGGGGTAGCCATGGATGGTGTCTCTGCTATCATTCAAGAAGAGGGGTATTTACTTTATACTGGGCAGCCGTGGCACCCACAGTTAGAACAGATAGCCAATGTCTTAGGCAATCACCAACAAGAGAAGTGGATTATGCGTCGTCGAAGTCAATATGAGTTAGATACACTCTTTACCCAACGAGGTTTTGAAAAAGAGAGTATGGCTATAGATGATTGGGGAATATTTACGGTTTCATCATCAAAATACACAAAGGTAAAATAGTGTATTAGTATTACTCACTTCAGCATGGCTACTTTTTAAAAGATATAGCCTAGAAGAAGCCCAAGAAGAGATAGCTAAAATAAGACCTAACTATATAAAGTCACCGTATATGGAAATTACACTCAAAATATATATAGACTATTTAAAAGGTTTAAACTAATTTTTAAACCTATATCCCACAGCATCCAAATGTTTACGGAGCTGTGTAGAGATGTCACCTTGAAACTCTAAACTTTCTTCTTTAATTGTCCCACCTGTACCAAGTTTCTTTTTAAGTGTTTTCACTAAAGCTTGTAAATCACTTTTAGCTAAGTAAAATGGTTTTACGATGGTCACTACTTTCCCTCTACGTTTTTCTTTTGCAAAGTGGAGTTGGTGTTTGTTGGGTTCTTTTATCTCAGTAGAGATTTTTTTATCAGATTTATTTTTATTATCAGATGACCACGCATCACCAAAGTCCGCACCCATTTCAAATAGATTTTTTTTCATGCTTTACCTTTAGTTGTAGTCTGTGTCAAATAGTATGCCAAGCACTACCATGAGAGAGAGTAAGAAAATAAGTATTTTGTAGAGTGTGTCATCTGAGGGTAGTTGCATCATCAACCTTTATTTTTTTATATTATATATTATCTCTGTCTTATTTTTCTTTGTTTTTACTACTTTGACACGATAGATTTAAATTTGGGTTTATATATACTGGGTATTATGCGAAATATATTATCTATTTTTAGATGATCTAAAAGTACAAAACTTGAAAGAAGGATACACAAATGGCAAATGCCCAAAGTACTATGTACCAATTGAAAGAGACTAAAACAAGAGCAAAGATAATCTTGTTTGATCTTGATGGAACACTGATAGACTCAACTGAAGCGATTTTGGAAAGTTTTGAAAAAGCATATGAGGCTTTTGGAAAAGATGTACCTACCCCAGAGGCAATAAAGTCGCTTATAGGGTTACCCCTTGAAGTAATGTTTGTAAAACTTGGTGTAGATGAGGCTAAGTCTATGGATTATGCAAAGGCATATAAAGAGCACTATAAGACAATACACACAGAAAAAACCGTACTTTTACCTAACGTAAGAGAAGCACTTGAACTGGCAGAAAACCATGGAAGGCTAGGTGTAGTAACCACTAAGACTAGTGAGTACTCGCGTATACTTCTTGAACATTTTGACATTATGAAACACTTCAATATACTCATAGGTAGAGAAGATGTAACAAATCCAAAACCAGATCCAGAACCAGTAGAACGTGCGATGAATGCACTAGGGTATCATTATGGGAAAGTAACGTATATGGTTGGTGATACTACTGCTGACATGATAGCAGCAGAAAGAGCTGATATTGGGAGCATCGGTGTCCTTTGTGGGTATGGAACTAAAGAGGACCTTGATGAATATGCGGATTTTGTTGTAAAAGATGCCTATCAGGCAGTACGACTTATAGAAAAAATATAAATATTTATCTGGTCTATTTCAGCACAAGAGGAAAAGTAAGAACTAACACTTTCCCCTCTATATATTAAATGCCTTGAGACATACGAGGGTGAATTAGTTCTCTATGTTGTATATAATCTCAGTTTTATTCTTCCTAGTTTGTATCTCATGGATACTTAACCCTTCTATAGGAAGTTTCATAAATGCTTCTATGCTAGTAACGCCTGCCTTAGCTATCTCACGTAAGACAATGCCTCTATAGGCTTTTGCCCAGTGAGAGACAACCTTACCATTTTTGATAAATTTAAGAGTAGTATAGGGCTTAGTGGGTTTGTAAAATTTGTCATAAAACCCTGCACGTAAATCAAGTATCTCTTCATTTGCAAGATATGCTTCCATTAGATGTGCAGAGTGTTCATTGTAAAACTTTTCAGTTTTAATGTCGGTCACCGCTTCCCCTTGTTTGAGTTTATACTCGGGGATGAGGTCGGAAGCTTTAATAGGTCCAAAGAGATTTGAGAAGAGGATGACATGGCTATCTACATAAGCTTGTGCTTTAGTATTTAGCTCCTCATAACTAAGATACTCAAAAGCAACACCAGTGTAACGTTCTATGGCTTTCATGGTAAGTTCATGGATGATGTCTTTTTTGTGTTTAAGAATGTCAGCTTCTTTTTTAATACCAAACATTTTAGAGAGAATTTGCATGTCTCCTTGTTGTAAAACATTGATATATGTATGTAAAAGTTTCATACGGTGTGGGGCTAATTCTTCAAAAAGAAGTCCGTTTGGATTAAAAGAGAGTTCTCCTCCTCTTTTTTTTGTTTCACTTGGTGCAAGTAGTATTTTCATGATAGTTGGACCTAATATTGGGCTTTATTTAGGGAGTATACTATATAAATGGGCTAAAAAAGAGAAATTTTGATGTTTTTTTCAAAATTCCTTGACATTTAAAATGTATTTGTCTATAATTCCCGTCCATTTAAAGTATAATAACTTTTTATGATGGTGCTGGTGTAGCTCAGCTGGCTAGAGCAGCTGATTTGTAATCAGCAGGTCGGGGGTTCGAGTCCCTTCACCAGCTCCATAAATTTTTATCAGTGTTTGACCAGAAAAAAGATTATCATATCTTCAGCAGATGGCTTATGTAACTTGTTGCATTTCCTTTTTTATTTAAACTGTTGTCATACTATAATTTATATACATAATGGTGAGTTACTCAAGTGGCCAACGAGGGCGGATTGTAAATCCGCTGACTACGTCTTCGAAGGTTCGAATCCTTCACTCACCACCATGTAACCATATGCGGGCGTAGCTCAGTGGCTAGAGTTCCTGCCTTCCAAGCAGGCTGTCGAGGGTTCGAATCCCTTCGCCCGCTCCACATGGTATATTGATCTGGGAGCTGATGTGAATCATTATTTACACAACTTCACATTACCTAACAATCAACAAACACTCATAACAATTTAATAATCTAGAGAATAAATAGAATAATGTATTTTATGCCCATATGGCTCAGGGGTAGAGCACTTCCTTGGTAAGGAAGAGGTCGTGAGTTCAAGTCTCACTATGGGCTCCAGAAACAGAAGAAAACCACGTATGGACAAGTGTGTAGTTAGTGTACTATACTCCTGTCCATATAGGTTAATATTGACTTAAGTAGATTTGGGTATAATACTGCCTTTATTAAACATATACGCTAGGAGAAAAGCATGGCTAAAGAAAAATTTGAACGTACGAAACCGCACGTTAACATCGGTACAATCGGTCACGTTGACCACGGAAAAACTACATTAACAGCTGCAATCACAATGTGTTTAGGGCTTAAAAATGGTCAAGCAACTATGGATTATGATCAAATTGATAATGCTCCAGAAGAGAGAGAAAGAGGAATTACAATTGCTACTTCTCACGTAGAGTACGAAACGGATTCTAGACACTATGCACACGTAGATTGTCCAGGTCACGCGGATTACGTTAAAAACATGATTACTGGTGCTGCTCAAATGGATGGTGCTATTCTTGTTATTGCTGCAACTGATGGACCAATGGCTCAAACTAGAGAGCACATCCTTCTTTCTAAACAAGTAGGTGTACCTTACATCGTTATTTTCTTAAACAAAGAAGATCAACTTGATGACGAAGATAAAGAAGAAATGTTAGAACTAGTAGAGATGGAAGTAAGAGAACTTCTTTCTGAGTACGATTTCCCAGGTGATGACACACCAATTATTGCTGGTTCTGCATTCCAAGCACTTGAAGAAGCTAAAGCTGGTACAGCTGGTGAGTGGTCTGAAAAGATTTACGAACTTATGGCACAAGTAGATGAGTATATTCCTGAGCCTGTAAGAGAAACTGAAAAAGATTTCTTAATGGCAATCGAAGATATCTTTACTATTCAAGGTCGTGGTACGGTTGTAACTGGTAAAGTTGATCAAGGTAAAGTATGTGTAGGTGACGAAGTTGAAATCGTTGGTCTTAAAGATACTCAAAAAACAACAGTAACTGGTGTTGAGATGTTCCGTAAAGAAATGGATTGTGGTCTTGCTGGTGATAACTGTGGTGTTCTTATCCGTGGTATCGATAAAGAAGCTGTACAAAGAGGTATGGTTCTTTGTAAGCCAGGTTCAATCAACCCACATACTAAATTTGAAGCTGAAATTTATGTACTTACTAAAGAAGAAGGTGGTAGACATACTCCATTCTTTAATAACTACAGACCACAGTTTTATGTACGTACAACAGACGTAACTGGTTCAGTTCAACTTCAAGAAGGTACTGAAATGGTTATGCCAGGTGATAACGTTAAAGTTAACGTTGAACTTATCGCTCCTGTTGCAATGGACCAAGGTACTAAATTTGCTATCCGTGAAGGTGGTAGAACAGTTGGTGCTGGTGTTGTTTCTAAGATTATTGCTTAAGACAAACACTTGTAAGAAGGGTTTCCTTCTTGCAAACTTATCATAGGAGATAACAATGAGAGAAACAGTACACTTAGGATGTGAGAAATGTACAAGACGTAATTATCACACAACTAAAAACAAAAAAACAACGACAGAAAAACTTGCTCTTAAAAAGTATTGTAAATGGTGTAAATGCCATACAACACACAAAGAGATGAAACTGTAATAGTAACTTTTTTAATACCAAAGCTTTTTGCTTTAGGTATTAATTTAGGCCAATAGCTCAGTTGGTAGAGCACTGGTCTCCAAAACCAGGTGCCGTGGGTTCGAGTCCCTCTTGGCCTGCCACAAAAAAAGGTAACAAATATGGGAAAAATTTCAACATTTATAGCGAATGCTCGTGCAGAGATTCATAAAGTAATATTTCCAACAAAAGTACAAGTAAGACAAGCATTTTTAGCAGTTATCCTCGTGGTGACTGTAATATCAATATTTTTAGCATTAGTAGACCTCATGATGGGTGGAATTGTTAAATTAGCACTAGGAGCATAATTTATGGCTTTTCAATGGTATGCAATTCAAGTATATTCAGGTTCTGAGCAATCTGTAAAAAGAGGTATAGAACAATTGGTTCAAGATCATGGTATCGAAGAAAAAATTGATCGTATAGTAGTACCTACTGAAGAAGTAATAGAAGTTAAAAATGGCGAGAAAAAAATTACTGAACGTACGCTCTATTCAGGGTACGCTTTCGCACATATAGATCTGGATACTGATCTTTGGCATAAGATTCAATCTCTACCAAGAGTATCTAGATTTATCGGTGAACAAAAGACACCTACCGCACTCACAGAGTCGGATATCAAAAACATCTTAGACAAGATGGAGAATAAATCTGCTCCACGTCCTAAGGTTGATTTTGAAACAGGTGAAATGGTTCGTATTGTTGATGGACCATTTTCTAACTTTACAGGTATGGTGGAAGAGTATGATCTTAACCACGGTACTTTGAAGTTAAATGTTTCAATCTTTGGTAGAAACACACCAGTTGAAATTCTTTACACACAAGTAGAGAAGATTATCTAGTACATTAGACAGGTCTTGTCTAGTCTTTTATCTTAGGACTTAAAATAAAAAGATAACAATGACCAATTAATCTCAAAGGAAGAACAGATGGCAAAGAAAATAGCTGAAAAGTTTAAAATGATGATTCCTGCTGGTGCGGCGAATCCATCGCCACCAGTAGGTCCAGCACTTGGACAACGTGGTGTTAATATTATGGAGTTTTGTAAAGCTTTTAATGAAAAAACAAAAGATCAAATGGGCTTTAAAGTTCCAGTAATCGTAACTGTATATGCAGACAAAAGTTTCACAATGGAAACGAAACAACCACCTGCATCTGAGCTTATTTTAAAAGCTGCAGGTCTTAAAAAAGGTACAGATAATCCAATTCTTAATAAAGTTGGATCAATTTCAAAAGCAAAGCTTGATGAAATTATCGATAGAAAAATTGTTGATTTAAATACAAATGATAGAGAAATGGCAGCAAATATTATTGCTGGTACATGTAGATCTATGGGTGTTGAAATCGTAGACTAGTCTTTGACTATCTATATAAGTTTAAAAATAATCTTAACCACATGATTTAAAAATGTGGGAGCATAAAGCGGAGAAATAAAATGGCAAAAAAACCAAGTAAAAGAAGAGAAGCATTACTTAAAAAAGTAGATGCAACTAAAGAGTACAGTGTTGACGAAGCGATGAAAACACTTAAAGAGCTTAAATCAGCAAAATTTGATGAAACTGTAGAAGTGGCATTAAATCTAAATGTTGATCCAAGACATGCAGATCAGATGATTAGAGGATCAGTTGTTCTTCCTAATGGAACTGGTAAAACAGTAAGAGTAGCAGTATTTGCAAAAGATGCAAAAGCTGATGAAGCTAAAGCAGCAGGTGCAGACCTTGTTGGTGCAGCAGATCTTATTGAAGATATTCAAGCAGGTAAAATTGACTTTGATATCGTTATCTCTACACCTGATATGATGGGTGTTCTTGGTAAAGTGGCAAGAGTACTTGGACCAAAAGGTCTTATGCCAAACCCTAAGACTGGGACAGTAACTATGGATGTTGCTAAAGCAGTTGAAAATGCTAAGGGTGGTCAAGTGAACTTTAGAGTTGACAAAAAAGGTAATATTCATGCGGGTATTGGTAAAATTTCTTTCTCTGAAGATGCAATCAAAGAAAACTTTGTAACACTTCTTGAAACAATTAATAGAGCTAAACCAGCATCTGCAAAAGGTAGATTTATTACTAATGCAGCAATATCACTTACAATGAGCCCATCAATTACACTTGATGCATCAGAAGTAATGGATATTAAATAAGAAATAATAAAGAGGTCTAGGCTTCTTTATTACTTTCAAGCAAGAATTTAAATTAATTTTTGTTTGAGAGTAATTTTACTACTCATAATCTTAGATTTAAGATAAAAGGGGCGCAAGCTTAATTAATCTGTTTGAAAGAGCAGGTGTGTAGGTTGTACCTATACCCTTTTAGAGATCGGAAGGAGAATATATATGACTAGAACTAGAAAAGAAGAATTAGTTGCAGAGATGACAGAAGCGTTTAAAGGCGCTGGTGCCATTATTGTTTGTGACTACAAGGGTATGACAGTTGAAAATCTTGAAATCGTAAGAAATCTTGCGAAAGATGAAGATACGAATGTACAAGTTGTAAAAAATAGATTGGCACGTATTGCATTGAAAAATGCTGGGTGTGAAGATATTGAATTTACAGATACAAACCTTGTAATCTGGGGTGATGCACAAGTTACACCTTGTAAAATCGCTGACAAAGCTGCTACTGATTTTAAAGATAGTTTTTCAATCAAAACTGGTTTAATCCAGGGTGAAGTTGCGAGTATGGAGACCATTAATGCAATGGCTAAACTTCCTACAAGAGATGTACTTATCGGTATGCTTCTTAATGTATGGAATGCACCAGTACAAAACTTCACAATTGGTATGGATGCACTTTCTAAAAAATTAGAAGAAGAGGCGTAGAGTGGTGAGAGCCACTAGGCTCTTTTTTTAATCTAAAACGTAAAACGTTTTAATGAATGTTATTTTAAGGAATATATTATGGCAACAACTAAAGAAGATGTATTAGAGTTTATCTCAAACATGTCAGTACTTGAGCTTTCTGAGCTTGTAAAAGAATTTGAAGAGCACTTCGGTGTATCTGCACAGGCAACTGTGGTAGCTGGCGGACCTGCTGCTGGTGGAGAAGCTGAAGAAGCACAAACTGAGTTTGATGTTGTTCTTACTGATGCTGGTGAAAAGAAAATCAATGCGATTAAAGTAGTAAGAGCTATCACAGGTCTTGGACTTAAAGAAGCTAAAGCTGCAGTTGAAGAAGTACCAACAGTGCTTAAAGAATCTGTATCTAAAGAAGAAGCAGAAGCATTCAAAACACAAATTGAAGAAGCTGGTGCTAAGTGTGAACTTAAATAAGTCTTATGACTTATTTACGAGACTGGGCTTCGGCTTGGTCTCAACTCTTACCTAAGATATAGTTAAAAGCTATTCGGAGACATTTCATACCCTCCTCTAATAGTTTCTTTGTGTATCTAAAGATTATAGTCTAACTAAATGAGACTATGTAACGATATTAATAATTAAACCATTTACTAACACCACTACAAGGACAAATATGCTTAATTCTTTGCATTCTGGTAACAGACTCCGTGTTGACTTCTCTAAAACACCAAGAGAAATCGAAATTCCAAACTTACTTCAACTACAGCAAAAAAGTTATGAAAACTTTTTAATGTTAGGTGAAAAAGACAGAAAAAACTCTACTTTAGAGAGAGTATTTCGTTCTGCATTCCCTATACATGATCAACAAAATAGAGTAACACTTTCTTACAAAAACTCTGAAATTGTAAAGCCTAAATATACTGTTCGTGAGTGTATGGAAAGAGGACTAACGTATTCTGTATCATTGAAAATGAATATTTCTCTTACTATTTGGAACAGAGATGAAAAGACAGGTGAAAAACTTGATCCTAAAGAAATAAAAGAACAAGCGGTTTTTGTACGTGATATTCCTTTGATGACAGAAAGAACTTCATTTGTTGTCAATGGTGTTGAGAGAGTTATTGTAAACCAACTTCACAGATCTCCAGGTGTTATCTTTAAAGAAGAAGAGGGAACAACTGTTGGTGCAGGTATGCTTTATTCTGCACAAATTATTCCTGATCGTGGATCATGGTTATATTTTGAGTATGATTCAAAAGAGATTCTTTATGCACGTATTAATAAAAGAAGAAAAATACCTGTGACTATTCTTTTTAGAGCTTTGGATTATTCAAAAGATGATATTGTAAAACTATTTTATTCTACAAAAGAAATTACGATTAAAGACAATAGATTTTTAACTAAGTTTAACCCAAGTGATTTTGCTGGTAGGGCAGACTATGATGTTAAAGATATCGATGGTAACACAGTTGTAAATGCAGGGAAGAGACTCACAAAGAAAAAAGCTCAAAAGCTTATTGATGATGGTTTAGAGTGGGTTGAGTATCCACTTGATATTCTTATGGAAAGACATTTAGCTACGCCAGTAATTGATCAAGAGAGTGGGGAAGTACTTTATGATGTTGTTTCTTCTTTAGATGAAGCAAAACTTAAAAAGATGATTGAACAAGGTATCGATACAATCGAAATCATTAATGATCTTGAAGAGGGTGCTGACCGTTCTATTATTAATGCATTTATCGCGGATAACGAATCATTAAGACTTCTTAAGCAAACAGAAGAGATAGACGATGAGAATGTACTTTCTGCAATTCGTATTTATAAAGTGATGAGACCAGGTGAACCAGTGACACCTGACGCGGCTAAAGCATTTTTAAGACAGCTTTTCTTTGATCCAGAGAGATATGATTTAACTAAAGTTGGTCGTATGAAGATGAACCACAAGTTAGGACTTGATATTCCTGAGTATGCAACAGTATTAACTGCGGAAGACCTTATAAACGTTGTAAAATATCTTATCAAAGTGAAGAATGGTAAAGGTCATATCGATGATAGAGATCACTTAGGTAATAGACGTATTCGAGCGATTGGTGAACTTCTTGGTAATGAACTTCATAATGGTCTTGTAAAAATGCAAAAAGCTATTAGAGATAAAATGACTACTGTATCTGGTACACTTGATGAATTGATGCCACATGACTTAGTAAACTCTAAAATGATTACCAATACGATTCTAGAATTTTTCTCGTCAGGGCAACTTTCTCAGTTTATGGATCAGACAAACCCACTTTCAGAAGTAACACATAAAAGAAGACTTTCAGCACTTGGTGAAGGTGGTCTTGTTAAAGAAAGAGCAGGATTTGAAGTTAGGGATGTACACCCTACACACTATGGTCGTATCTGTCCAATTGAGACGCCAGAGGGACAAAATATTGGTCTTATCAATACGCTTGCTACATACTCTAAAGTAAATGAACATGGGTTTATCGAAGCACCTTATAAAGTAGTGAAAGATTGCCAGGTAACAGACGAAATCGTTTACATCACTGCCACACAAGAAGAAGATAAGTGTATCGCACCTGCTTCTACTGAAGTAAGTGAAGATGGCCGTATCGTTGAAGATTTAATTGAGACGAGACTTAATGGTAACATTGAACTGAATGATGCAACACGTGTTGACCTGATCGATATTTCTCCGTTGATGATTTCAGGTTCTGCCGCAGCTCTTATTCCATTCTTAGAGCATGATGATGCCAACCGTGCACTTATGGGTTCAAACATGCAACGTCAAGCAGTACCACTTCTTAAAACAGATGCACCAGTGGTCGGAACAGGTATGGAAGCTATCGTAAGCCGAGATGCATGGGAAGCTGTAAAAGCAAAAAGAACAGGTACTGTTGAAAAAGTTGATGCTAAAAATATTTATATTATGGGTGAAGATGAGACGGGTGTATTTATAGACCACTATCCACTTGAAAAGAATATGAGAACAAATCAGAATACAACATTCACACAAACACCAATTGTTAAACTTGGTGATAAAATTGAAGCACTTCAAGTCATTGCTGATGGTGCAAATATGGATCAAGGTGAGCTTGCCATTGGTAAGAACATCATGGTTGCCTTTATGCCTTGGTATGGATATAACTATGAAGATGCAATT
>JAMONG010000093.1 GCA_027066595.1 Sulfurovum sp. | reverse complement strand
GCCTTTTTTTACTGCTTTGGTCAAAGGATTTCCCCTTGCAGAGAGTAAAAACCCATCACCTCTATCTTTGGGGATAGCCCCTTGTTCTAAGTATGCTGCAAGCGTTTTGGTTGTTCCTCTTGCTTTACCTGTTTTAGGTGTGGTAGCAAACTCATCGGAGTACCCTAACGGTAGCTCCCATGGATACTTCTGTGTGGTTCCATGACAGTCTTGACACTCTATCTCTACCGCTCCCAAGTTCGCCCCTCTAAAGAACCCATCACCATGCATATCGTTAGAAGTATGACAGTCTTGACATAGCATCCCTTTGGAGTAGTGTATATCTTCAGTAAGGTGTAGATAGCGTTTAGTATGTAGTTTAGGTTGTCCATTGCCATCAGAGTCAAACGTTGCTTGGTACTCTGTCTCCATTAGTCCTTGGTAACTCACCCCTATACGCTTACCGCGATTATGACAGGTTGTACATGTCTCTACAGGTATGCCTGAGTAATTGACATCATTTACTTCTACTTTCACTTCTCGTGAAGACTGTATGGCATGCACTAACATATGTCCATCTTCCATACTCGGTATACTTTTATCTTTACCCTCATAAAGTCCTACATTTGAGTAAGGTACATGACAAGAAGCACAGCCTAACCCACGGTAGTCTCCACGTCTTTTACGACCTTTTCCACCTGTATGACAACGTAAACACTCTTGACGTAAGTAAGTATAGACTGAAAGACTTGGGTCACGTTCTACTTCTTCTGCAGTAGGCGCGGCAGGAAGTTCTTTTGTCTCGGACAAAAAACCTTGAGGTTCAAGTGCTTTGAGTTCTTCCATGTACTTCTGGTAAGTTTTTGTGCCTAAACGCTTATGTGGGTCAGGTGATTTTCCCCCAAAATTGGTGTAAGTGTGTTTGTAACCCTCTTTTGCACCAAAGCCCCACAGTGCCCCATGAATTTTACCTTGCTCTGTTGCCATAAGGTTATTCTCTTGGGCTGCGACTTGGTTGGGGTGACACATGCCACAGGTATTTTCATTTATCCATGGACTTGCAGGGTAGGGGTAAAAAGCTTTAGGCCCTTCATGTTCCGAAAAGTATGCCAATGTACCGTTGTGTGCTTCTTCTTTTTTAGTCGTTTCAGGGTTACCCCCATGACAAACAATACAGTCGTTACCTTTTGCTCCTGCTTCATCTGCCTTGGCTAAAATGGCTTGCATCATCCCAGAATTTTTATCTCGGATGTCTTTAATCCCCTCGTGACAGACAATACACTCATTTTGTATTTGGGCAAATAAAAATGCCCCTATAAACATAAATAAGATGATGATTTTCTTCATTTTCACAACTCCTACACGAAAGTTTTTTATTATAGCGAGTATTCATATTAGATTTACACGAATATGTTATAATTTATCTACTTTATATAGAAATGGACACCCACATGAAAAAACTTATTTTAATAGGATTCATTACACTTCTCACCTCGATAGATGCAAAAATGCTTGATGCTATTGCCATCATCGTAGAGGGTGAACCTGTCACTACCGCAGAGATACGTGCCATTCAAACACAAATGTCTGTTTCAAAAAAACAAGCAGAGAGTCTACTCATACAAGACCGACTCCAAAAGTCGGCGATGAAAGATATCGCCATAGATGAAAAAGCTATAGACAGTAAAATCTCTTCTATCGCAGCACAAAATAACATCACCGTACCTAAAATGCAACAGATTTTAAAAGAACAAGGTACATCTTGGAGTAGATACCGTTCAAATATTAGAGATGCTATGAAAAAAGAGAAGTTTTTTCAAGAAAATGTTGTGCGTACCATTCCTGAACCAACAGAAGATGAGCTAGCACTCTATTACCAAAACAATAAAGATGAATTTTTTGCTCCAAATAGTGTAAGTCTTATTGAGTATAGTGCCAGTTCAGAACAAAAAATGAAAGATTTTCTTAAAACAAAAAACAAAAAATATGTGACTAGCCGTTCAGTTACCAAGAAGACAAAAGAACTCAACCCAACACTGCTAGGAAGTATTCTTCAAACACAAGATGGCTCTTATACACGACCTTTTAATGCAGGTGATCGTTACATCTCTTACAAAGTTCTCTCAAAAAATGGAAAATCTGCAATGCCCTTTGAGTCTGCTAAAGGTGCAGTAGCCGCAAGATGGAAACAAAAACAACAAACCAAAGCACTCAAAGATTATTTTGAAAAACTAAAAACCAATGCTGACGTACAATACATCAGAAAATAAGGAACACTATGGGATTAAAATCCGATAAATGGATACGTGAGAAATCACTAAATGAAGCGATGATAACACCTTTTTGCGAAGGCTTAGTAGGTGAAGGTGTAGTAAGTTATGGACTTAGCTCATACGGTTATGATATTCGTGTCACAGATGAATTTAAAATCTTTACCAACATCAATGCTGAAGTGGTTGACCCCAAAGATTTTAATGAAAACAATGTTGTAGACTTTAAAGGTGACATTTGTATCGTACCACCAAACTCTTTTGCATTGGCACGTACAGTAGAGTACTTTAAAATGCCTAAAGATACACTCGCAATTTGTCTAGGCAAAAGTACCTATGCACGCTGTGGTATCATCGTTAATGTGACACCCTTTGAACCCGGATTTGAGGGGCATATTACCATAGAGATTTCAAATACAACCCCACTGCCTGCAAAGATTTATGCAAACGAGGGCATCGCTCAAGTCCTCTTCTTGCAAGGTGACGAAGCATGTGAAACTACCTATGCAGATAGAAAAGGAAAGTATCAAAGTCAAACAGGTATCACACTTCCAAGAATATTGAAAACAAAATAAGCTAACATATTAAAGGGCTAAAACTTTAGCCCACTACCCCATCGTCTTCTTAAGAAAAATCTATTATAATTTATGACCATACATTTTATATATTAGGAGAAAAGAATGGCATTTTTTGATTTTTTAAGCAGTGCAGGCAAAAAGATATTAGGCAAAGGTGATGACAATGAAGCCATCAAAAATGAGATAGAAACAAGTTTTTCTGAACTTCCTGTTCAGGGTCTTGTGGTCGAAGTAGATGGAGAGACTGTCGCCTTAGGTGGTGTAGCTACGGATGTGGCTACCAAAGAAAAAGCAATCCTCATCGCAGGTAATGTTGAGGGCATCTCACAAGTCAATGCAGATCAACTTGTCACCCTTACACAAATTTCTGAAGAGAATGTAAGAGAAGAAGAGGTATTTGAACCTGTCTTTTATACCATCGTTAAAGGAGATACACTTTGGGGCATTTCATCTGAATTTTACGGAAATGGTAGCAAATACCCTCTCATCGTTGAAGCCAACCTTGAAGTGATAAAAGATGCAGATAAAATCTACCCAGGACAGGCAATACGCATCCCTGAACTTGTGGTTTAAAAACACTACTTTTCATCATTCTCTTGATAAACAGAGAGTGATGGGAAAGCAAACTCTAAACTGTTTTCTTCCAATATCTTCATCACCTTATACATCACATTTTCTTTTACAGCTAACCATTCATTCCAGTCTGTCGTCTTTGTAAAACAGTACACCAAGATACTGATATGTGACTCTGAAAATTCATCTAGGTACACCAAAAGTGTCCGCTTCACACCTAAGGCATCTTCTTCAGAAACCAGTTTTGTATTTTTAGTAAGACGTGCCGTATAGCTTGTATTTACTGTGGCGATATCTTTATGCTCTTTTAACATCTCTCTAATTGCATTGACGGCATTATTAATATCTTGTGTTTTAGAGTTATATTTAATTCCTAACTTCATCTTAATACGTCTACCAATGGCTCGCCTGTTCCAATTTTTAACATCTCCATTTGCCAATACACCATTAGGAATAGAAATCATCGCATTATCAAACGTACGTAAGGTTGTTACCCTCAACCCTATCTCCACAACGGTACCTTCTTTCCCATTCACAACAATCCAATCTCCTTGCGAGAAAACATCACTCATCAAAATAGAGATAGTCCCAAAGAAATTTGCAAGACTCTCACGTGCCGCAAGTGCAATAGCAAAGCCACCTATACCAAGACCAGAAAGTACAGTTGTTAAATTAATACCTGCAAGATACAATACAAGAAGCAAGCCAAAAATAATAATAAGAAAATTAATAATTTTTATAGCAACATTAATCATTTCTGCTTTAATACGTTTATCTGACTGCCCAATATTTTCTATTCTAACACGAGCAATACCGTTAATAATTTGATATAAAATGATTGTAAAAAATATGCCATAAATAATATTAAAGACTTTACCCATCAAATCAAATGTACTAAAGTCATAGTAGATATAGAGTACCAGTTCAAGATTTATAATAAGAAGTAACAATGTGATAGATACTCGCACATCATCAAGTATCTCTTGTGTATACCGTTTTAAATATTTAGTTTTTAATAAAATACGTTCCATCAATCCATATAAGAATTTACGAATAAAATAGACAATCAATGATACAAGGATAATAAGCAGTAACTTTATCACGTCTAAACCTATCGGTTTTAGCCAAGGGTTCACTACTTTTACAAGTGGTTGATTGTTGATAAAAAGTATAGAAGAGAGTACATTATACTGTGCATATTTATTTAAACGATAGATTCTTTTATCAGAAATGGAAAAATATTTTAATATATCTGCATTAACTTCAAGTAGTGCATAAAAATCTTTTATATTTTTTTGTGCTTCTATTAATACTTTATTCTTTTTAGTAATCTTTAAATAGGGTTTATAATCAACTTTATCTAACGCATGAATTTCGATTTGACTTTCGGCAAATAAATCATTCATTTTTGTTTCAAACCCATCAATGCTATAATAATCTAATGCTTGAAATATCTTACGTACCATTTTATTTTGTACTTGAATGAGTTTGTACGATTTTACTAATACTTCATCTCTCAATACAGCATACTTGTTTCCTGCACGTTTATTGATACGTATCATTCTCTCCAAACTAAATGTTTCAAGTTCAAACTTTTTAGGATTTTTTAAAAAATCTGTTTTATTTAATAAGATATCTTCCAAAACTTGATTATAAAACTCTGTCTCTTCTTCTGCAAGGTTTTTAACCAACTCTTGTGTTATATTGATATCTTCCATTCTATGATTTAACTGTATAAGTTTTTCAGTCCATGGTTGAAACTCGGCACTTAGTGGTAATGCCAATACAAGTATCATACGTAGCCATTTAAATATTTGTTTCATCAAGGTTTTCCTCGTATTTTCAATATCGATTTTATACCATTATATATGATTTTTCATACAAATGTGTTACAATGCCAAAAATTCCCTCATTATAAAGTAAGTAAACTATGAAAAATTTAATTATCGTCGAATCTCCAGCAAAAGCAAGAACCATCACCAACTTCTTAAGCAAAGACTATAAGGTCATCGCATCTAAAGGACATATACGTGACCTTCCTAAAAGTACTTTTGGGATCACCATTGATGATGAGACAGGTGACCTTGTACCTAAATACTCTATACCAAGAGATGCTAACCCCACTGTAAAAGAACTCAAGAAGCTAGCAAAAGAAGCTGAAACTATCTTTATCGCGACCGATGAGGATCGAGAAGGTGAGGCGATAGGGTACCACATAGCAAAAGCCATAGGGAAAGAACCGACAGAGCTTCCACGTATCGTCTTTCATGAGATTACTAAATCTGCCATTCAACATGCACTTGAAACACCACGTAAGGTAGATATGGACTCTGTTGATGCCCAGCAGACAAGACGTTTACTAGACCGTATTGTGGGGTATAAACTCTCTCCTTTACTCGCTTCTAAGATACAAAAAGGACTAAGTGCAGGAAGAGTACAAAGTTCTACACTTAAACTAGTGATTGAAAAAGAGCGTGAGATTAAAGCCTTTAAACCTGAAGAGTTTTGGACGATTGAAGCACTGTTCCAAAAAAATATAGATGCAAATATTTATGACTATAACGGTCTTAAAATTGACAAGCTTACCATTAAAAATGAAGCAGATGCTACTGAAATAGTAGATGCTGCAAAATCAGAATCTTTTACTGTTGATTCTATAGAAAAAACCAAACGTAAGACTAAGACACCCTCACCATTTATGACATCTACGCTCCAACAAGCGGCATCCACACAATTAGGTTTTTCACCAAAGAAAACAATGATGGTTGCACAAAAGCTTTATGAGGGTGTCAAAACAGACAAAGGCACGATGGGTGTTATTACCTATATGAGAACAGACTCTATGAACCTTGCCAAAGAAGCTGTATCTGCTGCAAGAGACTACATAAAAGCTACCTATGGAGACAAATACCTCCCAGCCAAGGCTAAGTCTTATGTCACCAAGTCTAAAGGTGCTCAAGAGGCTCACGAAGCTATTAGACCTACGATGGTAGAGTTTGATGCAAAAATGGCAGCAGATTACCTTTCTGTAGATGAACTTAAACTTTACAGACTCATCTACAACCGTTTCTTAGCCTGTCAAATGACAGAAGCCCAGATAGAATCTCAAAGTATTCTTTTCAAAGGTGATAAATGTACCTTTAAAGCCAGTGGAAGAAAACTTCTTTTTGATGGTTTTTATAAAGTCACAGGGCATGGAGACAAAGACAAACTCTTACCTGACTTAGAAAAAGGTCAAGCAGTAAGTCTTGATGACATCACACCAGAACAACACTTTACAGAACCACCTGCACGTTACAATGAAGCAAGTCTCATTAAGAAGCTAGAGTCTCTAGGTATCGGTCGTCCAAGTACCTATGCCCCTACTGTTACTACACTTCAAACACGTAAATACATAGAGTTAGAAAAAAAGCGTATCCACCCAACAGAGATAGCTTTTACTGTAACAGAAATGCTAGAAGAGCACTTTCCAGAAATCGTTGATTCTGGATTTACTGCCAAGATGGAAGAGACCCTGGATGAAGTAGCTGAGGGAAAAACAAGTTGGCAAACGATACTCAAAGAATTTTACACACCATTTTTACAAAAAGTTGAAGATGGAAAGAAAAATATCAAGTCACTTAAAGTAGCTATTCCTACGGGAGAGAACTGTCCTAAATGTGAATCAGAACTTCTTTTACGTAAAGGGCGTTATGGTGAGTTTATCGCATGTTCAAACTTCCCTAAATGTAAATACACTAAAAATGCAGACGGCACAGAGATAGAAGGTCCTGAAGAGACAGATGAGAAGTGTGAAAAATGTGGGTCTATGATGGTTATCAAAAACTCTAAACGTGGTAAATTTCTCGCATGTTCTGCTTACCCTAAATGTAAAAATGCAAAATCGCTAGAACCAGCAAAAGAACTTACTGTCCCTTGTCCAGAATGTGGGGGGAAACTCCAAGAACGTGAAGGGAAACGTGGTAAATTCTTTGGCTGTGTCAACTACCCTAAATGTAAATTTATCGCCAATTACGAACCTGTAGATAAAAAATGCCCTGAGTGTGACTATACTATGGGTAAGAAAACCCTTAAATCTGGTGATGTCTATGAATGTTTTAAATGTAAAACGAAAGTGGATGCCTAACTGCGAAGATAGGCTTCAATCTCTCGCTTTAAAATAAACCATTCTCCTTTATATGAAGAGATAAAGTGATGTAAACTAATTTCATCTTCTTCAAATAATAGCTCATCTCGGTTTTCTATCTCTTCTTTATCTTTAATTGCTACTAGCATCTCTTTTAATAGCTTCACAAAACGTACTGCCCCAATTGTCTTAGTAAGCCCTAACGCATCTACACAAAATGCTTTTAGCTTATCTATTTCATCATTCTCAATCATTATCTTAATCAAGGTACCAGAATCTTCTAATGTTAATAAAACTTGTTCAATAAATTCTTTATAAAATAGTGAATTCCCTACATATGCCAATCCTTTATCCGTATCAACAATATCTTTCTTCTCTTCTTTTTGTAATTGATGTAAAGGAACTTCACCTTCATTAAATACTTGTTTTAATGCCGTATATATGTGTCCTATTTTAAAAGGTTTAATAATTACATGGTCAATTCCTGAAAATACCATTTGCTCAAGTTCAGAAGTAAATCCTAGCCCTGTTACAGCAATAATGGGTATACCATTTATACTATCATCTTTTCTCATTTTCTTGGCTACCTCATACCCATCCATAATTGGCATATCAATATCTAGTAAAACAAGATCAATATTTGGATGTTCAGAGAGAAACAATAGTGCTTCAAGCCCATTATTCACTTGATGTATAATGAGTTCAGATGCACTTAGGATAATACTTAAAAACTGTTGACTTACAATATTATCTTCAACAAGTAATACATGTTTATTTTTAAAAACTTTAAAATCTGTTCTCATGACATCAATATTTTCAATAATTTTAAAGTTATCCAATACTTTACTAATCATTACTTTTTTATTTGGACTTTTTTTCAAACATAAATCAGTGAGTACTTCTTGTACATCCCCAATAATTAGAGGCTGGTAGAGTTCTGCATTTGCGAGGTGTTTAGCCATATCAAACACTTTGTCTGTTTCAAAAACATTATGGATAACAACAATATCTAAAATATTATCTTTATTAACTGTTTTAAAATAGTCAAATACTTTCTTAGTCACATCCTCCTCTCTAATCACAACAAAATCTATACCATTTATATCAGGTCTATATTTTGCTAAATGGTCAGAAGTTTTAAAGACAACTTCAATACCAAATGATTCAAGTATCATGATTAAATTTTTCGCTTTAGCTATTGTATCATCTATGACCAAAGCCTTTTTATAAGACAACGCTTCTTTTAATTTTTTTTGTCCATCTCTATTATCTATATCTTTTATATAAGGTAATATCACCTCATACATTGTCCCTTGCCTCTTATCACTCTCTATATGAAGTTCTCCTCCCATACGAGAGATTAGCTCTTTCAAGACAAAAAAACTAAATTCCTTATTGGTTTTTTGTAATTCTTCCCAAGAGCAAGGGAAAAACATATCTTCAACCTCTTCTTTTGTAAGAAACTGATTTTTATTAATAATGCTAAAGACTAAATCTTCTTCATTTTTAATTTTAATACCAAGAACAATATCATTCCCTTCTTCCTCTGCTAAAACATCAGATAATAAATTTCGTAAAATTTGTAAGATTCTACCAGTGTCTCCAACAAGATATCTCGTAATATTTGGCTGAATATGATACGATAAAGTATGCTTTTTTTGATTTAAAATAGGTGATAATGCATTTGTCAATTTATGTAACATGCCACTTAATTGAAATATTTCTTCTTTAATAATGACATTCCCTGATTTTATTTTTAAAAAATCAATCATTTCATACGTTGCATGAAGTAAATTTTCATCACACTGTTTTATATTTTCTATTTGTGCTGTAAATGTTGCTTGATCTAATTCAAGCAAGTCTGTACTTAAAAGTAGTTTCTCCTCGTTCACATTTTTCATAGCTACTTCTTGTATCTGTTCTCCCATTCTTTCTATAAGAAGTGTTTGTCGTGTTTCTATTTCATCTTGCTTTTCTTGAATGCGAATATGTTTCTTTTTAAGATTTTTCAATTGATCAGAAGAGAGGAATAAAGATATAATACCGATGATAGCTAATCCAAATAATGCCCTCCAAAGTGTTTCATCTTCTTTCTCTACATACACAATTTTATTTACAGTTTTTGTCCTAGGCTTTACACTTATAGGTTCATTGAAAATAAAAGATTTAGGAAACACTTCTCTTATTTTTATATAATGAAGAATAAGAGATTTAGTATTGAAAAAAGGTCCTACACGTAAAGAGTAACTATCTTTAAGCTCTATCAATTCGAAAGAAATTTTTTCAGAATTCAGAAAGGTTTGTTGCACTTTCTTTTTAGTATCGTCTACTGACATCTTATCTTCACTAGACACCACTATAATAAAATTATTATTGGCATATACTAATGAAGTAAGACTCACTAATACCCAAAATAATATAGCATTTATATTTAACATATCCGTATCTCTCCCCAGTTATACTTAGCTCATATCTTTTCTCTGTATCATTTCAATCTCTTTTTGTAATTTTTTTATTTTTCCAATTTGATAATTACTTCGAAAGATCAATATTATTCCAGCCATAGCTAACGCAATTAAGGCTAGCCAATCACCATCTATGGCTTTCCAAAATGATGTCAATTTATTTCTAATACTTTTTTCAAGTTTTGGTACAATATCTTTCTTTTGAACAGCAGTTTTAGACAAATCTTCTAAAACTGCTGGCTTCAGATATGTACTTTTACTACTATCTTTTACTTTATTTTTTATCTTTATATTATCAACAGTAAAAATATTTAAAAATTTTGGTTGTAACAAAGTATAAAGCTCATGCTTTGTTACTATATTATCAACAGGACTAAGGGTTACCAAAAAATATTCATCTAACTTTTCTATTTTAATTTCTATTTGGGGGAAGTTTCCATGCTTATAAAAAAACTCTTCTAGATAATGAAGAGATTGTTCTGCTTGAAAACTATTTTTACTTACAGTAATAATCATTTTTTGATTTATAGTACCTGCAAAAATATATGTAGTCATTAGTATTACAATAAGACTCTTCATTCTAATTACCCTCTCCCCAATATACCCTCATAAAATCAATATAATAAAGTATACCATAATTTAATTCTACTAACCTATTTAGCTATGCTTTTAGCTATAATACATCATTTCAAGCAATAAAGACAAAGGTCGAATGATGTCAAACAATAAACAAGTATTTTTATGTGCCATCAATAATATCCTCTCTGGAACCTGTGCAGAGGACTGTAGGTTTTGTACACAGTCCGTACGTTACCATGCAGACATCGAACGATACAACTATAAAAATATAGACCAAATCGTACAAGAAGCAAAAGTAGCAAAAGCTCATGGTGCTTTGGGCTACTGTCTTGTTACCGCAGGTAAAGGTTTAGATGACAAAAAAGTAGACTTTGTTGCACGTGCTGCAAGGGCCATAAAAAAAGAGATTGAAGGACTTAATCTCATTGCCTGTAATGGTACAGCTAACAAAGAGCAACTCACTTACCTTAAAGAACATGGACTAGATAGCTATAATCATAATCTGGAGACATCAGAGCGTTACTATACTGACATCTGTAAAACACATGCGTGGAGTGAACGTTATGAGACGTGTGAAAATGTCAAATCTGTAGGTCTTGCACTATGCTCAGGAGGTATCTTTGGTATGGGAGAGACAACTGAAGATAGAGATGCCCTGCTAAACTCTATCGCTTCACTCTCCCCAGAATCAACGCCTCTTAACTTTTACCACCCCAACCCTGCCTTACCTATTAAAACAAGAAATATTGAGCTTAATGAAGCTATAAATATCATTAAAAAGGCTCGTATCCTTTTAGGAGATGATAAACTCCTTATGGTTGCAGGAGGAAGAGAACTTCTTTTTAGCGGTCAAGAAAATCTTATGTTCGAAGCAGGTGCAAATGCTATGGTTATAGGTAATTACTTAACTACTGAGGGTATAGATGCAAGCAGTGACAAAAAAATGCTTGATACCCTAGGTTATAAGGTAGCGATTAGTTGTGATTGACAGCAATATCACCCTTATTCTTGTTTTATCGTTACTCATTTGGGGAAGCCCTTTTATTGCAAAAGCTCTACGTATGCCAATCCCCCCTGTTGAGATTATGCTAGGAGCCATATTTGCTTATTTGGGTTTTATAGAACATAATGAGTATTTTGATCTTATTGCTAAAGTTGGATTTTTATACCTATTATTTTTAGCGGGTATGGAGGTAGATCTCAAACAGATTACCACTAGTCCAAAAGAAGTGATTCAAAAGTCTATTCTCTTTCTTATACTTATGGTTTTTTTCTCGATTACAAGTGGTTTACTCTTTGGATTACATACCATAGTCATCATCTCTATGCCTCTAATCTCCATAGGTCTACTTGCGGCTCTTTCAAAAGAATATGGCAAAGATCAACCATGGATACGTCTTGCTATCATTGCTGGGGTACTTGGAGAGATTGGCAGTATTGTGGTACTTACTATCTTCAATGCCACAATTACCACAGGATTTAGTTTTGCTCTACTTATCAAAATGGGCTATTTGGTACTCTTTATTCTTGCAGTTTATCTTATCTATAGATTGTTACACCTGCTTTTTTGGTGGTTTCCAGAGTTCAAAAATACTTTGATGCCTAAACTTGATACCTCGGATCAAGATATACGACTTTCTATGGCTCTATTTTTCATTTTAATTGCTGTGATGCTTAGTCTTGATCTAAAGCTTGCTTTGGGAGCCTTTATCGCAGGGGTTGCCATCTCAGCCTTTTTTCATCATGAAAAAGCACTTGAAGAGAAGATGTCTAGTCTTGGGTTTGGTTTTTTAGTACCCATTTTCTTTATCAATGTAGGAGCATCTTTTGATCTTGGGGCTTTACCTCTTGAGGGTGTTATATCAGGAGCACTTCTTATTACACTCTTGATGATACTATCAAGAATATTAGCAGCCGTTGTATTGAGAGGAATTTCTGGTTCAAAAGATGCACTGCTCATCGCACTGTCTCTCTCCATGCCTCTTACATTGCTTGTAGCCGTGGCGACGATTGGGTATGAGACAAAATTATTAGATTTATTAACCTATTATCAACTTATCTTAGCAAGTATCTTTGAGATTCTTATCTCGATGACTATCATCAAGATGATACAAGCAAAAAAGAGTGTTCAAGAAGATTAATCTTCTTGACTCATCTCTTTGACTGCATCTTCATAAGCCTCATCTGCAGCTATCTTAGCTTCTTTCTTTTCACGTGTAACATTAATATCATCTACACTTGTTCGTGTATCTTCTTCTACTTTTACTTGAGTCACTTCCATCACTTTTGGCTCTTCTTTATTTTGGGCTTTTTCTTTTGCTAATTGTTCTGCCTTCGCATCTGCTAATTCTAACTGTTTTTGTGCTTCTTTCCGTGCCAAACGTCTTGCTCTAGCCTCTTGTTGTACTTTTCTCTCTTCTTCTAAAGCCTCCGCTTCTTCTGCTCTTTTTTTCTCCAATTTTTCTGCTCTTTGCTTTTCATAAGCTTCAATTTCATTTCTTTCTGTATTTTGTTGTTCTGTAACAGCTTGGGCTTCTTCTCTTTCTGCTTTTTTTAATTCAGCTTCTTTTTGTTTTACTGCTTCTAAAAGATTCTCTTTCTCATCAAGCTCTTTTTGCACTTCTATATCACTTACTTTTCTTTCAGTGTTGCTAGGTTCTACAGTTTCTGTAGCCACTAAGACTACACTATCATTAGAAGGAGTAGAAACTTCTTCCACTACTTCATCTAACGCTTCTCTTACTTGATTCTCATTCTCTTTTTCTGAAGGAGTAACAATTTTTTCTTCCAAACGTTCTTCGATAGGTACCTCATCAAGTGCTACTTCTTCCGCTAGCTCTTTCATCTCTGCTAATTTTCGAAGGTCATCAAGTAAAACTGCTTGATTTTCTTCGAGTTTACCAAAGTTATCTTTTAACTCAAATGGATTATCTGATGCATATGCACTCACAAATAGTACCGCTACCCCTGCCCATAAATATTGCTTCATACTCTTTTACTCCTTATGTTTGATGATAAAATACTCAATATAATCTAAAAATTTTACATTATATTGAGTATTCTAAAACTATTCTATCATACTAATTATCTCTACT
>JAMONG010000092.1 GCA_027066595.1 Sulfurovum sp. | reverse complement strand
CAAAGCCAGTCTCTTATATGAGTGGGTATATGCAGACGAAACTTTCTACACAAGAAGAAGCAAAAGCACTCATACAGTCTGTGGTAGATGAGTTTGTTCAAAAAGGCATCACACAAAAAGAGTTAGATGATACGAAGCTGTTTTTACTTGGCTCTGAACCTCTACGTACGGAGACACTCTCGCAAAGACTAAGCCGTGCATATAATGATTACTACTATGAAAGACCACTAGACTTCTCCAAAGAGCAGTTAGAGAAGATAGAAACAGTTACGCTTAAAGAGATGAATGATTTTATCAAGTCTCATACGGAGCTTTCTGACATTACTTTTAGTATCGTGACTAAGAAAGAAGACAATAAAACCAAATAATATGTCAATATGCCATATTTTTCTCAAAGTTTAAAAAGCTTGGTTATAATTTATCAAAACATTCGTAGGTGTGACCATGTCACACGATAAAAGAAATTGTAACTACTGTAACATTTCAAATACCTATTATATAAATGGGGATTTGACGTGCGACATGGTCGCACCTACGGTTACCGAGGAATTTTATGATGGAAGAAGCAAAACAACTTTTTAAAAAACTTAAAATCCATACGCTTCTTGACCTAGTACTCATCATACCTACATCTTACAACGACACCACACTCACACTCAAACCCGAACTTGGCAAAGTCAATACACTTGAAGCCAAAGTTATAGAGAGTAGTATTTATAATGGAAAACTACGCATTACTTTTACGCTGACTCAGTCTGGGCGTAGGCTCTCCTCTACTTTTTTTAGAGTAACACCATACCATCATAAACTTTTTGAAGTAGGCTCTTCTCATGTGATACAAGGTAAACTAGAAGAGTACAAAGGCTACTGGCAGATGTCTCAGCCAAAGTCCATCAAGCAAGTAGGGAAGATAACCCCTAAGTACAAGACAGTACTTAAAGAATCTGAAATAGCTTCACTCATTGAAGTTTATATCTCTGAACAAAACCTTTATAATGAAGGACTAGACTCTAAAGAAGTCGCAACTTTGATGCATATACATTTTCCTAAAAGTATGGAAGAGGTGTATGAAAATGGCTCTTTTAAAGCAGCGTTTATAAGTGTGCTTAAATTTGTAGAAGCCTACAATCACTTAAAAAAACTTAGAGGAAAACGTGCAGATTTTCCTGCATTAAGAGCATTAAAGGGAGAGATTAAAGCATTTGTAGATAATTTGCCTTTTATCTTGACTTCTGAACAACAATCGGTCATCGCTGACATTCAAAAAGATTTGGCACGTGATGACAAAGCAGCCAAACGTATGGTAGTGGGTGACGTAGGTTCGGGTAAGACCATGGTTATCTTGGCCTCTGTGATGATGGCACTGCCACATACAAGCATACTGATGGCTCCTACTTCACTGCTTGCTTTACAGCTCTATGAAGAGGCACAAAAACATCTGCCCTCATCTGTTCGCATCGCACTTGTGATGCAAGGTAAGAACCAAGGTGATTACTTAGAAGCAGACTTCATCATAGGTACACATGCACTGCTGTATAAAGAGGATTTACCAGAGGCATCACTGGTGATGGTAGATGAACAGCACCGTTTTGGTACAAAACAGCGTGCTATGCTTGAAGTGTTAGTAAGTTCTGGAGAAAAGAAGCCACACTACCTACAGTTTTCTGCCACACCCATACCACGAACACAAGCCATGATGGAGTCTGAACTTTTAGATGTGAGTCTCATAACTACCACACCTTTTGAGAGAGAGGTACTCACCCAGACCATCACGAAATCAGACTTTCCAAACTTACTTACACATATCAAAGAGGAGATAGCACAAAAACATCAAGTACTCATCATCTACCCTTTAGTAGAAGAGAGTACGGAAGTGCCTTACCAGTCACTAGAAGAGAGCAGAGGGTTTTGGGAGAGTAAGTTTGAGTCTGTCTATGTCACTCATGGTAAAGACAAAGCAAAAGAAGAGGTGCTACTTGAGTTTAGAGAAAAAGGAAATATACTTTTAGCTACCACAGTGGTAGAGGTGGGCATCTCATTGCCAAGACTCACACTTATAGTCATAGTAGGTGCAGAACGCTTAGGATTGGCTACTTTACATCAACTAAGAGGGCGTGTAGGGCGTAACGGTTTAAAGAGCTGGTG
Source organism: Sulfurovum sp. (assembly GCA_027066595.1). Taxonomy (GTDB): domain Bacteria; phylum Campylobacterota; class Campylobacteria; order Campylobacterales; family Sulfurovaceae; genus Sulfurovum. The sequence goes on along the minus strand of JAMONG010000092.1, from coordinate 839 downwards.
TTACCTCTACAGTAACTTTAATGCCAGTGAACGCCTTACACAGTTTACAAAGACCACCAACGGCTTTGACATCGCAAAACTTGATTTGAAATTTAGAGATTCTGGAGATATACTTGATGGAACGATACAAAGTGGTCAGAAGTTTAAGTGGCTAAATATGGGTGAAGATGAAGAGGTTGTGGCTAGGGCTAAAAGTAGATTAGATGTGTAGGTGCGACATGGTCGCACCTACGGCTAATAGAGTCCGAACTTGCCATCGGCTCTTTTATACATGACACGCATAATGCCCTCATGGTCGTTAAATACTATAAATTGTCTTTTTTTCTCTTCTCTAAGTGCATCTACGGCTTCATCAAAATCCATAGGTTTATGAAGTTCTAAGTCCATAGGAACAATCTCTATGTCTTCTGCATCTAGGTCAGTGACGGCTTCAGCTTCTACACCCATGTCTTTAAATGACATGATACGATGTCCCTTGATTTTGTCTGCGTGGCGACGTAGGGCTTTTTTAACTCTCTCTATGGCTAGGTCTATGGCTGCATAGACATCTTTATCATTTTGCGTGATTACGATAGTGTTTTTGTCTTTTAAATTGACGATAAACTCAACGGTAAACCCTTTTTTTTCACTTTTTGAGATGACGGTGTTCGCTGTGGTGATGTCAAGGTTATATTTGTCCAGTACATCGACTGCAGATTGGGCATAATTTGTAATAGCTTCTGTTAAATCAAAATGTCTTCCTGTAATACTACGTTTCATGATAATTCCTTTAGTGATAAGATATGCATCTTCGATGATGCATACTTAATTGTAACTTAAGATACTTAATGAAGGGTAAA
>JAMONG010000091.1 GCA_027066595.1 Sulfurovum sp. | reverse complement strand
ATGAAGAAAAATACCAAACAGGATTTAACAACCCAAACAGGTAAAAGAGCGAGGTTAATATAATGCGTAAATATGTTCCTAAAGATAACGTTCAGAAAAAAGCATACTATACAGATAGATTTCATGTTGTACCTCGTGTACCTAGAGCAGAAGTAACAGATGAGCATTTCGCTTCAGTAGTCACTGCTTTGGGTGAAGATGTGAAAGAAGCCTATATTGAGATAGGTCAACTTGTTGTACATATAGACCCAACATGTAACTTTGATGTGATGAAAACCCTCAAAGAGACATGTGGATACACACAATGTTCTGAACAATCAGCGGTAGATTACTTAGCCAAAGACAATGAATTTGAACTTTTTTGGCAACTTCTTAATGTTACAGAAGCAAAAAGAGTGAGAGTTGTTTGTCGTTTAGCTAATGGTGCAGCTATTGAGAGTATTGAGCCACTTTACAAATCTGCAAATTTTGCAGAGCGTGAGATGTTCGATATGTTTGGTATTAAGGTAAATAACCATCCATTCCTTAAACGTATACTTATGCCAGATGACTGGGAAGGACATCCACTCCTTAAAACCTATCCATTACATGGGGATGAGTTTGCTTCATGGTATGAAGTAGATAAAATCTTTGGTAAAGAGTATAGAGATATTATCGGGCCTGAAAACAGAGACCCTGCTAAGATAGATATCGAAGATACAAAACGTTTCTCTCGTATAGGATATGAAGTGCCATTTGGTGCAGACTATAATGCAGACCAAGAAGTAGAAATAGAATACAGTGAAACTGTGTTAGTAAACTATAATAAAAAATCATCTAAACAATTAGATGAGAGAAGATAGGGAGCAGTCATGCAAGTATCCAATAAATTAACGCCATTTTTTGAAAACCTCAATTTTGAGCGTGATGACAATACAATGGTTATCAACTTTGGTCCTCAGCACCCTTCGGCACACGGTCAGTTAAGACTTGTGCTTGAGCTAGATGGTGAGCAAGTGGTTAAAGCCTATCCTGATATCGGTTACTTACACCGTGGTATCGAGAAGATGGCTGAAAATATGACATACAATGAGTTCTTACCAACGACTGACAGACTTGACTATATCGCGTCTACTTCAAATAACTATGCCTATGCTTTGGCAGTTGAGAAGTTACTTGATATCGAAGCACCTAGACGTGCACAAGCAATTCGTACGATGTTGTTAGAGCTTAATCGCATCATCTCTCACCTTTTCTTTGTTGCAACTCATGCACTTGATGTTGGTGCGATGTCAGTGTTCCTTTATGCTTTCCGTGAACGTGAGTTTGCTATGGACTTAATGGAAGACTACTGTGGGGCAAGATTGACTCACTCTGCTGTACGTATCGGTGGTGTACCACTTGATTTACCTGCTGGTTGGTTAGAAAATGCTGCAGCATTTTGTGATAAAGTTGATTATGAGGTAGAGCATACCTATGGTGCACTACTCAATGAAAACCGTATTTGGAAAATGCGTTTGGAAGATGTAGGGGTTATCTCTGCAGAAGATGCTCTCTCTTGGGGTTGTACAGGTGTAATGCTTAGAGGGTCTGGTGTCAAGTATGACATTAGAAAAGAAGAGCCTTATGAACTTTACCCTGAGCTTGACTTTGATATACCTACTTCTGATAGATGTGACTCTTATGGTCGTTTTAGAATGTATATGGAAGAGATGAAACAGTCAACGCGTATTATTAGACAACTGATTCCTATCTATAAAGAGACAGAGCCTCAACTTATGGCTCACGCCCCTCAGTATATTTCAGCACCCAAAGAAGAGATTATGACACAAAACTATGCACTTATGCAACACTTTGTGCTTGTCACTCAAGGTATGAGACCACCACGTGGTGAAGTGTATGTCCCAACTGAATCACCAAAAGGTGAACTTGGTTTCTACATCAAGTCAGAAGGTGAGCCATATGCTTACAGGTTAAAATGTAGAGCACCAAGTTTCTTCCATACAGGATTACTTCAAAATCTTCTTGTTGGAACATACCTTGCGGATGTTGTTACGATTATTGGTACAACAAACATTGTATTTGGAGAGGTGGATAGATAATGAAAAATACACATACATTATTGAAGAGTGATAAGTCACGAGAGCACTCTGCTGAAGAGTCGTTTATGGGCTTTGCCCAGAAAGGAATCTATGAATGAAACGTTACGATTTAAGACACTTAAAAGATGATTTCTATGCCAGAATGGTCGAGCTTATTGATCAGGAACTCAAAGTAGATGAAGTAGGCATTTTCCTTTTTGAAGTAGGAGATTTCTCTACTATTCAAAAGTCTGCAGATGTGATTAAAGCTACGGGGCACGACTTAATGAACTCACTTAAATTCAATGAAGTAGACTGGACAGTGGTTGTAAGAAAAGTGAATGAACAAACTGCCAAAGAACGTGCAGAAGCCATAGAGATTGCTAAAAAAGAAGCTGAACAAGCAGAAGCTTCCCAAAAAACAGAAGAAGAAGCATAAGCTCTTCTCTCCTCTTTCTGTAACGTACAAGTTAAACTACTTGTATGTTTTCTCTCTAAATATTAAAATATCTATTAAAACAAGTCTCATGTGAAAATACCAGTGCTTAAAAATGAAGTGTAAGAAGAAAAGAAAGACTACACTCTAAAGTAGAGTGTAGTGTAAAGAAAAGTTATTTACGTTTTGCTACGATGTCATTCATAACAAATGACGCATGGTTAAATGCAAGTGCAATACTACCTTGATCTGTAACAACATCACCAATAGTATAAAGACCAGGAATATTAGTCTCCATTGTTTTCTCATCCATAAGTGGTTCGTCCCATTTACCTGTCTCAATTTTTGAGTTTACAAGGAAATCTTTCGGGCTTGTTCCACCTAGTGCATAGACAACTCTGTCATATACTTCAGATGTGCCATCTGTAAAGTTTACTTTTACTAACTCATCTTCAGTTGCTTCAACGCTTTCAACATCTACACCCATTTTGTTTAGAAGTGTACCTTTTTCAAGATGCTTAAGTGTCATTTCTGTATTGATTGGATTCATTCTTGTAATGTCAGCCTTTCTATAGTTAAGTGTTACAGTACAATCTTCCATACCTTCAAGTTCCACTAAACCATAAGCATATTCACCAGCAGTATCTCCACCACCAACTACCATGACTCTTTCTCCATTTTGAACTTTAGAGAGGTTGAAGTTCAATCTTGGTCTGATTGCTTTAGGGAATTTATATCCAGGTTTGTTTGGTTTACCCATTCTACCTACAGATACGATGACATTTTTAGCTTTAACTACATTGTCTTCATCAAGGTTAACAATAAATAGTCCATCATCACCTTTAACGGTATTCCAAATTTCTGTGTTATATACAAATTTGTCTAAAACACCATGGCTTGCAAGTAAATCATCCATTTGTTTGATGTATTCTTCTTTTGAACACTCATCAAAAGTTACATTACCTTCAAATTCAAACTTGATTCCCATCCAGTCTCTATCAACTCTTTTACCTTTTTTGTAAAATTTGTGAATCATGTCATTATGTGTTGATGCTTTATCGATAACAATAATATTTTCAATTCCTGCAAGTTTTGCCTCAATGGCTGATGCCATTCCTCCAGGTCCTGCACCGATAATTGCGATATCTACTAATTTTTCTGAAGCCATGTATATCCTTTTTTTTGGAAATATACCATATTTACACACATAAAGATCTATTATTGGTTTTATAGAGGCTATTATATAGATGGAGTGCATCTAATTGTAACAAATTTACACATCAGACAGAAGATTGAGTCACCTGTAAAAATCAATGGATATTATAATTTAGTGAAGCAGAAATAAAGCCCAATAGATTATTTATCAATAAGGTGTTTAAAATTGACACATATCATAAAAGGAATTTGATGAGTTAATCATTTATCTTAAAATACTAAGTGCTACTTCGCTATTATCTTGTAGATTTAGCAGACTAGCTTTAAAAAAGCAATCAAACATAGTAGGAAACAACAATGAGTGAAGTAAAAACAGTAGAAAATATGGTTAGTATCACGATTGATGGTACAGAGTATAAAGCGAAAGAGGGTGAATATATTCTTAATGCTGCTCGTGCCAACGATATTTTTGTACCAGCTATATGTTATCTGACAAGATGTTCGCCAACATTGGCTTGTCGTATCTGTCTTGTTGAAGCAGATGGTAAGCAGGTATACTCTTGTAACACAAAAGTAAAAGAGGGGATGGAAGTTACGATAGATACACCAAACATCCTTGAAGAACGTAGAGCCATTATGGAAGTGTATGATGTAAACCATCCTCTTCAGTGTGGTGTATGTGACAAGTCTGGTGAGTGTGAGTTACAAAACTACACACTAGAGCTTGGCGTTGATTCTCAAAGTTATATGATTCCAGATACTAAACGTGAAGTGGCAAATTGGTCATCGGTACTACATTATGATCCAGGTCTTTGTATTGTATGTGAGCGTTGTACGACAGTATGTAAAGATATGATAGGTGATGCTGCCATTACGACCACAAAACGTGGGGGTGCAGATCTTGATAAGGCTTATAAAGAGACGATGCCTAAAGATGCGTATTCAATGTGGAACAAATTACAAAAGTCTGTGATTGCTCCAAGTAATGGCACAGATGAGACAAACTGTTCTGACTGTGGTGAGTGTGTCGCGGTATGTCCTGTTGGGGCATTGGTAAGTAGAGATTTTGTTTACCAGTCAAACGCATGGGACTTAAAAAGAGTGCCAGCAGTAGCAGCACACTCATCGGATGGTGCACAAATTTACTACGAAGTAAAACCAACTTCTATTGAAGACAGAACAGAAAAAATCTTTAGAATTACCAATGAATGGTCTTATGTCTCTTTGGATGGTTCTGCACGTTTTGCTTATGATTTCCAAAATACAACGGCTACAAAAGACAAGGCTGCTTTTGATGCAGCGATAGAAGCATTTAAAAAAGCAGAGACTGTTCGTTTCAATGCTATGATTACAAACGAAGAAGCAGCAATGCTTCAAACACTTAAAGAAAAAATGGGTCTGAAACTTTACAACCTTGAAGTAAGAGCTTTCCAAAAATTCCTAAACCACTATGAAGCAGCATCTGGAAATGCACTTTGGAGTACAGACACCGATGCGATAATGAAAAAGTCTGATTTTGTTATCTCTATAGGTGCAGCACTTAGAAATGATTCTCCTGCTATGAAATATGCATTTAACAATGTACAGAAAATGAACAAAGGTGCAGGACTTTACTTCCACCCAGTGGGTGATACACTTATTCCAACTTTTGGTAAAAATGTTGAAATCTTTAACCATAAAGTAGGACTTGAAGAAGCAGCGCTTTACTTGGTACTTGACTTGTTTGCAGATAAAGAAAAACTTCCATCAGAAGTAAAAGACTATATCGAGAGTTTTAAAACAACTGAGACTAAGACTATTAAAGAGAAAGTTGAAAAAACAGTTAAAGAGATGGTACTTAACGAAGAGACTGGTGAAGAGGAAGAAGTATCTAAGAAAGTAAAAGAGATGGTTGAAAAAGAGATTACAGTCTCTACAAACGGTCTGATTGATTTACTTGGTGGAGACGCATCTAAATTTGATGATGTTTTTGCAAAAATGATGAAGAAAAAAGAAAATTTCTCTATGATGCTAGGTGAAGATTTATATTACCATGACAAAGCAGAAAACATTGCTAAACTTGTGGCTCTTGTTGAAGCTACATGTCCTATCAATGTTGTGATGACACCTCCAAAGTCAAATGCATTAGGTGTAGCACTCATTTGTGAGCTAGATGATGCTCCAAGTGGTTATACTGTAGGATACAACGAAAATGGTGACTTTAAACTCTCTGCACTTGGCACGGGTGACCTTGATATGCCAGCTATGAACCAACAAGAGGGAACATTATGTAACATCGGTAAACGTCTGCTTCCTACCAATGCAGCTGTTGAATACAATGGATACGAACTGAATGATCTTATGAAAGTCTTAGTAGGTGCACCAGAGTTAACGATTGACTGGACTGCAACTCTTCCTAAAGAGAGAGGCTTTAAGGGCATTGAGTTTGATGCTCTTACCAATTCATTTGACAATGATGGCACAGATAACCGTGGGTATGTTTTGGAAACATCAAATGTTGAAACTGAACTTCCAGAAGTTGAAAAGTGTGATGAAAATGCAGTGCTAGAAGGTGATATCGCATACAGATGTAACCCTGCTAGACAATTCAATGACTTTACAGACAAGTCTCATGAAATCTTTGAAGCATTTGCATTGTATGCAAGTGTTGAAAAAGCAGAGAGCTTAGGCGATAAAGTGGAAGTTGTATTTGAAAATGGAAGTATCACTTTAGATGTGGTTGCAGATGCAAAAATGACGGGGGATATTGTAAAAGTTCCTGACTATAGAGCAGCTGAAGGTGTATATGACCTCTTTGGTGAATCTAGATATAAAACAGTAACATTGAGAAAGGCGTAATATGGGAGAAACAGTAGTAGATTTATTACCAGAAGTCACTTGGGTGGGAGTATTGATTAAAGCAGTACTTATCTTAGCGATTATTTCTGCGTTGGCTGGATTTGGTACATTTATAGAAAGAAAAGTACTTGCATTTATGCAAAGACGTCTTGGGCCAATGCACGTAGGACCTTATGGGTTACTACAAATTGCGGCAGATGGGATAAAACTTTTTACTAAAGAAGATATTATTCCTCAAAATGCAAATAAATTCATCTTTAAAATTGCACCAGTGATTACAGCAGCGACTGCATTTATTGCACTCTCTGCGGTACCTGTTTTCCCAGATTTTACGATTCCTGAGTTTATTCCTGTATTAGGCGGTGTATTTGTTCCATCAATTGCATCAGATTTAAACATTGGTATCTTATTTGTGCTTGGTATGATGGCAGCGGGACTTTATGGTCCTCTTTTAGCAGGTATGTCTCAAGCTAACAAATGGGGTATTATCGGGGCAGCAAGAACAGCAGTTCAGTTTCTTTCTTATGAAGTAGTTACAGGGCTTTCTATTTTAGCACCTATTATGTTGGTTGGTTCACTTTCTTTTGTTGATTTTAATAATTATCAACATGACGAAGGTGTATGGATGATGTTTTATCAACCAGTGGCATTTGTACTTTTCCTCATTGCAGGATTTGCAGAGACTAACAGAACACCTTTTGACCTTTTGGAGCATGAGGCAGAAGTTGTTTCGGGTTATGCAACAGAATATTCAGGAATGAGATGGGGTATGTTCTTCATTGGAGAATATGCAAATATGATTACTATCTCAGTTATTGCATCGATTGTGTTTATGGGTGGTTATAATCCTGAAACTATGTTGTTTGGATTCTCAATTGGATGGTTGCTTATTATGCTTAAAATTGCATTTTTCTTCTTCCTCATGTTATGGGTAAGAGCATCTTGGCCACACATCAGACCAGATCAGTTGATGTGGTTATGTTGGAAAGTATTGATGCCATTGGCGCTAATCAATATTTTGATTACAGCATTAGTTGTAATGGTATAAGGGAGTAGGTATGAGTTTAGAACAATTTAAAAATAGAAATGTAGGTGTACAAAACTACACCACATTAGATGTAGGTGTTTCGCCAACAACCAATAAGGCGAAATTTGTACAGTTCATTACTAGGGCAGTTAAAGGTGAACTTTTTGTAGGTCTTTGGGTGACTGGAAAAGCGATGTTTAAAGCACTTTTTCAAGGTGACATGCACACAGTAAAATATCCATTTGAAAAAATGCCTATTTCACCAAGATATAGAGCCATCCACGATATGCTTAGATTACTAGAATCTGGTAGCTATAGATGTATTGGGTGTGGTCTCTGTGAAAAGATATGTATCTCAAATTGTATCTCTATGGATACAAGATATGATGAAAATCAACGTAAAGAAGTGAGTGAATATACCATTAACTTTGGTCGTTGTATTTTCTGTGGGTACTGTGCTGAAGTATGTCCCGAACTTGCCATTGTTCATGGACCTCGTTATGAGAATGCTTCAGAACAGCGTGCAGGATTTTCACTCTTTGAAGATATGCTTACACCGATAGATAAGCTTAACTTACAACAAGAGTATGATGGTTTTGGTGCTATCTCACCAAATGCTGATGAAAATATCAAACAAACGCCACTTGCGTACTAAAAGGGAAATAAAATGTATGAAATTGTAGCCTTTTACCTATTTTCGGCTTTAACAATAGGACTGTTTCTCATAACAGTATTAAGTAAAAATGTACTGTATGCGATGACATCACTTGCCGCGGGAATGGTGCTCATCTCAGGATTTTTCTTTATCTTGGGAGCAGACTTCTTGGGTGTGGTTCAACTTATCGTTTATGTAGGAGCTATCATGGCTCTTTACTCATTTGCAATGATGTTCTTTGACGCGACAAGAGATATAAAAGAGAAAAATACAAACAATACTTTGGTATTTTTACTAGGGGGTCTTTCAGCATTGGTTTTAGTACTTATGTTTGCAGCACCTATTTACTCAGATACTATTGTCGCACTTTACCCTATGACAGAAGGTGTAGGTAATGCACAAGATGTTGGTATGGTTCTTTTTACTAAGTACCTTATACCATTTGAAGTTGCAGCAGTGATGTTACTGGTAGCAATGATTGCAGGTATCATCCTTGCAGGTAAGAAAATGGATGAAAGTCTCACTGAAGACATGAGTGCAGACGACGAAATTATGATAGTAAAGGATGACAAATGATAGGTTTATCTCACTACCTAATCGTTTCAGCGATACTCTTTTCCATAGGATTAGTAGGCGTACTTAGAAGAAGAAACCTTTTAATGCTTTTCTTCGCAACAGAGGTAATGCTCAATGCAGTCAATATTGCATTTGCAGCGATTTCACATTATTACAATGATTTAACAGGACAAATGTTCGCATTCTTCATCATCGCTATTGCAGCATCAGAAGTAGCAGTGGGTCTTGGTATTTTAATCGTATTGTATAAAAAGTATGGTTCTCTTGACTTAGACGACCTAGCAAGCATGAGAGGATAAGAATGGAAAATTTAGTATATGTAGCACTTTTTGCACCATTTGTAGGTTCTTTATTTGCATCACTCTTTGGTATGAGTGAAAGAAAAATGTTTGTAGGGTATGTGGCATCTGCACTCTTAGCCACAGCTTTTGCAGCATCTGCAACATTGGCATATAATCTTTTTACAACAGGTGAAGTGATTCATGTGACAATGATGGACTGGATTTCTGCTGGAGATATCAGCATTCCATTTGGATTTGTGATAGATCAGATTTCTGTAACGATGATGGTCGTAGTCTCTTTTGTTTCAACTATCGTACATATTTACGCTATCGGGTATATGGATCATGATAAGAGTTTTAATAGATTCTTCTCTTACCTTTCTGCATTCGTATTTTCAATGATGGTCCTTGTAATGTCAGATAACTTTGCAGGTCTTTTTATCGGTTGGGAAGGTGTGGGTGTCTGTTCATGGTTACTTGTCGGTTTTTGGTATCATAAACCAGATCAAGCCAGAGAAGACAATCCATCTATCTCACCATCATGGGCAGCAAACGAAGCGTTCATTATGAACCGTATCGCTGACCTTGGAATGCTTGTGGGTATTTTTATTATCTACTGGAACACAGGTTCACTACAGTACGATGAAGTATTTGCACAGATTCCATACTTGAGTGATACTATTTTAACAACAGCTGCCATCGCACTCTTTATTGGGGCGATGGGTAAATCGGCACAGTTTCCACTACATACATGGCTTACAGATGCGATGGAAGGTCCTACACCTGTTTCTGCATTGATTCACGCAGCAACGATGGTAACAGCAGGGGTATTCTTAGTAATTCGTGCAAATCCACTATTTGCAGAAACACCTGAAGTATCATTCTTTATTGCATCATTGGGTACATTTGTTGCTTTCTATGCTGCTTCTATGGCACTTGTTGAACGTGACTTAAAACGTATTATTGCGTACTCAACACTTTCTCAACTTGGATATATGTTTGCAGCCGCTGGTCTTGGTGCATACTGGATAGCACTTTTCCACCTTGCAGCCCATGCATTCTTTAAAGCACTTCTCTTCCTTGGTGGAGGTAACGTGATGCATGCTATGCATGATGAACTTGACCTCTTTAAAATGGGAGACTTAAGAAAGAAGATGAGAGGGACATGGATTTACATGACTATCGCATCTATTGCACTTGCTGGTTTACCACCTCTTGCAGGATTCTGGTCAAAAGATGCCATCATTGAGACAGCATTTAATGAACATACATACATCTTATGGATAATGTTAGTCATTACTGCAGGTATGACAGCATTCTATTCGTTTAGACAAATCTTCTTATCATTCCATGGTGAAGACAGACACACCGCATTAGGTTTCCACCCACACGAAATGTACAAATTTGTACTTGTGGCTATGTCACCACTTGCAGTACTCGCAATCATCACAGGTTGGTTTATGGGTGCATATAAAGGATTCATATATCAACTAGGTGAAGGGGTTCAGTATGAAATGTCTGAACATACACATCATCTTGCGACATATTTAGGACTTATTGTTATTTTCTTTGCAGTGTCTGGTATTGTGATTGCGTACTTAAAGTATGCACGAACAGGTGAGAAAGCTTGGAAAAGAAATGAAGAAGTTGAACAAGGATTCTTCTATAAACTTCTTAAAAATCAGTACTATGTACCTAAGTTTTATGAAGAGTTTATCACTAAACCTTATGCGATGATTTCAGAAGTGTTCTGGACAAAAATAGATTTAAAAATTGTAGATGCAACGGTAGATAATATCGCTAAATTTTTCTACAGTACAGGTGATAAAACAAGAGCAATGCAAACAGGTAACCTTTCTAACTATCTAAACTGGATGGCTTTTGGTGGTGTACTATTATTGGTAATCGCTGCAATCTCAGCGATGATAGGTTAAGGGGATAAAATGGATAATATTTTAAGTATATTGGTATTCTTCCCAGCAATCGCAGGATTGCTAGGATTTGTAGTAGATAAAGAGAGTGCAAGGTCTTACGGTATCACCGTAACAGCGATTGAGTTTTTCCTCTCTTTATGGTTATGGTTTAGTTTTGATATGAACAATGCAGGGATGCAATTTGTTGAGTTAATCCCTTTGATTCCTGATATGGGTATTTCATACTATTTAGGTGTAGATGGAATCTCACTGTTTATTATTCTTATGACAACATTGATGACGTTGATTGGTATGGCATCTATGGGTGAGACTAAAAATATTAAAAACATGATTATTACGCTTCTTTTCTTAGAGATGACAATGGTAGGTGTATTTGTTGCACTTGATGCTATTATCTTTTACTTGTTCTGGGAGCTTTCTCTTGTCCCGATGCTTTATATCATCGGTGCGTGGGGTGGGCCTTTAAGAATTTATGCATCTATTAAGTTTTTCTTGTATACATTTACAGGGTCACTTATCATGCTTGTGGGGATGTTGTTTGTAGCATTTCTTTATCATGATATATCAGGTGTATGGTCATTTGCTATTACGGATTGGTACGCATTAGATTTACCTGTTAATTATCAGTTATGGCTTTTTGCAGCATTCTTTATCGGGTTTGCTATTAAAGTACCTATGTTTCCATTCCATACTTGGATCCCCTATGCACACGGGCAAGCACCAACTATCGGTTCGGTTATCCTTGCTGCAGTACTTCTTAAGATGGGTACCTACGGATTTGTAAGATTTTCACTTCCAATGTTCCCAGATGCATCAGTGATGGCTATCACACCAATTGCTGTACTTTCGCTTATTATGATTATCTATACAGCGATGATTGCATACGCTCAAAAAGATATGAAACAAGTGATTGCTTATTCTTCAGTATCGCACATGGGTATCATCATGTTAGGACTTTTTGCTATGAATGCAGAGGGACTTTCAGGTTCAGTTTTCCAAATGTTATCTCACGGTATCGTCTCTGGGGCACTGTTTATGTTAGTCGGTATGATTTATGAAAGACGTCATACAAAACTTCTTTCAGAGTTTGGTGGATTGGCAGCGGTCATGCCTAAATTTGCCATTATTTTTGGAATTATGCTTATGGCATCGGTAGGGTTACCACTTACTTTTGGTTTCGTTGGTGAGTTCTTAGTATTGCTTGGTTTCTATAAAGTATCTCCTATGATAACTATCTTAGCAGGTACCTCTATCATCTTAGGGGCTGTTTATATGCTTAGAGTAATGAAACTTGCTTTCTTTGGTCCACTAGACAAAGAAGAAAATAAAGTATTAAAAGATTTAAATGCAAGAGAGACTTGGTCACTTATACCATTGGTTGCTATTGTTATTTGGTTGGGTGTCTACCCGAAACCAGTTTTACAACCTATTGATAATTCAGTAAAAGCTCTCTTGACATTTATGCACGACAAGGCAAGAACGGATGAGGCAAAAGATATGATAAAAGTTGCAAAATCAACAAAGGAGGCAAAATAATGTTAGAGCCTATTAACGTAAGTTTAGCAGAGCTAAACCTTATCACACTTGCCCCTATGCTTATTGCTATTGCGGGTGGTTTGATTGTGCTTATCATTGATTTACTCAATAGCAAACTACATAAATCACTTTATGTGATGCTTACTGTTTTGGTACTTTTTATTGACTTTGGTGCGGTACTGGGACTTACTATCAATGAACGTGGTTTCTTTGATGTGATGCTCATAGATGGTATCTCTATTATCTCCCAATTGATGATTATTGGTGGGTCGATGATATTTATCCCATTGGCACTGACTTCTAAACGTTTCCATGAGTATTCTTATCCTGAGTTCTTTGCACTCTTCTTGTTTATGATTGCAGGGTTCCAGTTTATGGTGGCTACAGATAACCTTATTCTTATTTTTGTAGGGTTAGAGACAGCATCATTGTCCCTCTATACCCTTATAGCATTGCACAATAGAGCTAACTCATATGAGGCAGCAGTGAAGTACTTTACTATGGGTGCATTAGCCGCTGCATTCTTTGCTATGGGTTCTGCAGTTGTTTATGCTTTGACTGGTTCAGTGGAGCTTTACAAAGTAGCAGAAGTGATGGCTACACGTCTTGATGAAGCAGGCTTGATGATAGCTATCTTTGGTTCATCGGTACTTTTACTGGTTGCCTTTGCATTTAAGCTTTCATTGTTCCCTTTCCATACATGGGCACCAGATGTCTATGAAGGTGCATCTGCTCCATTGGCTGGATATATGTCTGTTGTACCTAAGATAGCTGCATTTGTTGTGAGTATCAGAATCTTTGGTATGTATATTGATTTAGGTATTGAATGGGTAAGATGGACGATTCTTATTATCGCAGTACTTACAATGACACTTGCGAACATCATGGCACTGGTGCAAAATGATGTGAAGCGTATGTTAGCATATTCATCTATCTCTCATGCAGGTTTCATCATGGCAGCACTCGCACTTGATACGACAGAGGGAAATACAAGTATATTCTTATACTATGCACTCTTTATGTTTACAAACTTAGGGGCATTTGCTATGTTATGGATTTCTCGTCACAAGACAAGAAGATTTGATAAACGTTATGACCACCCTTATGAAAAGTTTGCAGGGCTTATCCAAATTATGCCAATTGGTGCTGTGATTATGGCACTGTTTATGTTATCACTTGCAGGTGTTCCACCATTCTCAGTATTTTGGGGTAAAATTTATGTGATGCAAGCAGCAGTTAATGCTGGATATATCTGGTTAGCAATTATCATG
>JAMONG010000090.1 GCA_027066595.1 Sulfurovum sp. | reverse complement strand
AGTCTCATTAATGATGTTACTTATCTTTAAGCGTCTAAAAATACTCTGGATACTACTCTTACCAAATCTACTACCTGTAATACTAGTGATAGGTATTATGGGGTGGTTAGGGCTGACTATTGACATGGGGGTAGCCATTGCAGGAGCTATCATCATCGGTGTTGCGGTGGATGATAGTATTCACTTCTTGGTTAAATACTTTGATGCTAGAAAACGAGGGTTAGGTATGGCAGAGACCTTTGATGAAGTGCTACACTATGCAGGAAGGGCGATATTTTTCACCACGATTGTGCTTAGTATTTCATTTTCTATGTTTGCATTTTCTACCTTTACACCTAACCAAAACTTTGGGGTAGTGACAGCATCTGCATTGGTCATCGCACTGATAGTAGACTTACTCTTTTTACCAGCATTGCTTTCCGTGATGGATAGAAGACCAGACGAAATAGAGAATAAAGGATAAAATATGCTACGAATTAAAACGCAATATAAGGAGGTAAAACATGCCAAATGGTACTAAAAACATACTTATAATCACAGCACATCCTAGTGCTAAAAACCTGACAAAGGGATTGGCTCAAATCTACAAAGATGAGAAAGAATCAAAAGGATTTACAGTAAAAACAGTTGATCTTTATGAGGATAAACAGTTACCTTACCTTCGTTTTGAAGATGCACAGTATATAGAACAATCCAAAGAGATTAGTTATTATCAAGAACAAATTATTTGGGCAGATGAGATAGTCATTATCTATCCATTTTGGTGGGGTTCAATGCCCGCGATATTGAAAAACTGGGTAGACAGTATTCTAACAGCAGGTTTTGCTTTTCAGTATGGTGATAATGGACGTCCTTATGGACTGCTTCAAGGTAGAAGTGTAAGGATTATTACTACGTGTGGTGCACCAAAATTTCTTTATTGTCTTAACGGTATACATAGAGCCAATGTAAACATATGGAAAAAATCTATTATCAAATTTTGTGGTATGGATTTTGATGGTTATCATCTTTTTGGAGGGGTAGATAGCTCTGGTAAAAAGGTCGATAAAATATTTGATGCGGTGAAAAAAATGGCACAAAAATGACAAATTCATATTTGATACATACTGAAAAGATAAAATCCAAAAAAATAAAGGGAAGCAATGCATAAAAAACTAGAAGATTTCATGGTGAGGGCAGGAGGGTTTATACACGATAACCCTTTTAAAGTGATACTCGTTGTTCTTGCACTATTGGCTGCACCACTGGCACATGTACCACAGATTAAGATGGATACATCTACCGAGGGGTTCATGCATCCTGAAGATCCAGTACTTATAGAATACAATAAATTTAGAGCACAATTTGGACGTGATGAACGGGTGGTACTTGCACTCAAAAGTGATAACATTTTTACACTAAAATTTCTAAATACGCTCAAAGAGATACATGAAGAGATAGAAGAAAAAGTACCTTACCTTGATGATGTTACTTCACTTTATAATGTACGTAATACAAGAGGTGAGGGTGACAAGCTTATCACCGATGATTTACTCGAACCTTTCCCTAGTACACAAGAAGATGTGGCTAGGGTAAAGAAGCAAGCCATGGCTTCACACTTTTACAAAGATTTACTTATCTCACAAGATGGAAAGATGACAACCATCATCATAGAAACAGATGCTTACTCTCATGCAGGGGAGAAAGAAGTCTCTGATATAGATGCGTTTGATGAAGGCTTTACTGAAGAAATTCCTGATAGTCATTTTGACGATGCTCATGAAGATGAGTTTGCAGAGAGGTCTGCGTGTGAGGGTCCCAAAAATGAAGATAAAACAGTTAATAATCTTAGTGAAAATTCAAATATAGATAAAGAAGTTTTTCTAAGTGATCAAGAGAACTCGGAATTACTAAGAGTAGTAAAGAGTATAGTAGAAAAATATAAATCAGATGATATAGAAATATACCTAGCAGGTTCACCTGCTGTTAATAATGCCCTTAAAGCCCAAATGCAAGCAGATATGCAGAAGTTTATGCGTATTACTTTTCTTATCATCATCGTATTTTTATTTGTGATGTTTAGACGAGCTTCAGCAGTTTTCTATCCACTTTTAGTGATTATCCTCTCTTTGCTTGCCACAGTGGGTACGATGGCATGGGCTGGGGTGGCATTTAAGCTCCCTACGCAGATAGTACCATCACTTTTACTTGCTGTGAGCATCGGAGCAACGGTACACATACTCTCTATCTTCTTTGATAAGTTTAACAAAACAGGCGATAAAAGAGAGTCACTCAAATATACACTTGGACACTCTGGATTAGCCATCGCCATGACATCTGTGACGACTGCCATTGGGGTAGGGTCATTCTCTGGTTCAGAAGTTGCTCCTATCGCCGATCTTGGTACGTTTGCATCGTTTGGGGTGATGGTATCACTTATCTTGACTCTGACACTCTTACCTGCACTGCTAAGTATCACCAAGCTCAAACCAAAACCTCAAAAAGAGGCAGGTCAGCTTGATATATTGATGAAAAAGCTCTCTATTGTGCCTATTAGGTACTATAAAAGTATTATCGTTGGAAGTTTTATTTTAGTAGCGATAGCACTTTTTTCAGCTTCGAAGATAGAACTCTCACACAACCCTCTGTTTTGGTTCCAACCTGATGACTACAACAGAGTCTCTACCATAGAGATAGACAAAGCACTCAATGGTTCAGTCACGATAGAAGTCGTGGTAGACACAAAAGTAGAGAACGGATGGAACGACCCAGAACGCTTAAATAAACTCAATACTTTTTCTGCGCATTTAGAAACGTATGTTGATAGCCATACACACATTGGTAAGGTTGTCTCTTTGGCAACCATCGTTAAAGAGACAAACCGTGCGTTACATGAGAATAAAGAAGAATTTTATTCTATTCCAAATGATGCTAACCTCGTTTCTCAAGAGTTATTACTCTTTGAAAATTCAGGTTCAGACGATTTAGAAGATGTGGTAGACAGCCAGTTTTCCAAAGCACGTA
>JAMONG010000089.1 GCA_027066595.1 Sulfurovum sp. | reverse complement strand
GTACATAGATCAAATGGCAATAAAAAGGTTATCTATACTGGAAAAGAAGAGCATAAGATCAATCCAAAGAAACTTCTATCATTTGAAGAGGCGCAAGATGGTAGAGTGATAAATAACAATACTCTATTTTATGACAATATTTCAGAATAGGAAATTTAAGTACTATAATTAAAATTTAACATAAATATAGATATTATATCATTAAGATATTTTATCTATTTTATTTCACAAGGGAAACTATGACGAGATTATTCACTCTCTTTATCTTTTTATTTAGTACACTTTTTGCAGAACAAGAAACCTTTCCATTTATAGGTGTGACTGTCTCTAGTCATACTGTCGATCTTAAACCCATTGCAACTGAACCACCTAACCGCTTAAATATTCCTAAGTCAAAAAGAGAAACTACTTTTGGGATACAGTATGGTGTACAAACCAAAGATTATCGTACAACCTTTACAGCAGAAGGTAACAGTAACTTTACCTCTGTTGATGTAGAGGTTGATTATATTATCTTTGATGAGATGTTTGGTACACCCAAAATAAGACCTTACGTAGGAGCAACCCTAGGGTACCTCATGTACGATAAAGAACTTATCACACAATATAATGAAAACCGCATTGCAGATGATCAAGCCAATGACAGAAACACTACGATAAAACCAAATGACGGATACTATGGTTTGGATTTTGGTTTTCTTTTTTATGTCACCGATGACATCGATTTGGATGTAAGTTACCACTACTATTTTGTAGACAGACTTGAACCACTCGATACAATGACTGGTGCGACATTTAGCTTACACTACTTTTATTGATAACCTGCTATAATCACGTAATTTATTACGGAGATTATAGTGTCCCTTTCCCTTAACAATCTATTTACTTACCAAACCCTCAAAAAACTTCTTTTCAAACTTGATCCTGAAACTGCACATACCATGGCGGGTATTGGTTTACGCATCGCTTCACATTGTCCTCCTTTACAAAAATCTCTTACAAACCACTACTTTATCACAGACAAAAGTTTAAAGCAAGAGATTTTTGGACGTACCTTTAAAAACCCTGTAGGACTAGGTGCTGGTTTTGACAAAAATGGTCAATACATTACTGCCATGCCCACCATGGGTTTTGGCTTTACTGAGATAGGTACAGTCACACCCAAACCCCAAGATGGCAATGCCAAACCAAGACTTTTTAGGCTCATTGAAGATCAAAGCATACAAAATGCTATGGGCTTTAACAACAAAGGTAGCCACTACATGCTACAACGCCTTAAAAAACTCTACTTTTTTGACTACCCTTTAGGCATAAACATTGGTAAAAACAAACTTACCTCTGAAGCAGATGCACTAGATGACTATGAAAAATTATTTAAAGCCTTTAAAAACTATGGTGATTACATCGTCATTAACATCTCTTCACCTAACACACCAGGATTAAGAGACTTACAAAATGAGAACTTTATCAAAGCTATTTTTACTATGGGTAAAGAGATAACTGCTCAGCCAATCTTACTTAAAATAGCGCCAGATATGGAAGCTGATGATGCTATAACACTATGTAAAACAGCGGTAGCTGCTGGAGCTGCTGGTATTATCGCAACCAACACGACGATAGACTATTCACTCACTGAACATGCCAAAGATTTTGGTGGCATAAGTGGTGCCTTACTTACAGAGAAATCTTATGCACTCTTTCGTGCCATAGGAAAAGAGCTTTATGGTAAAACCCTGCTCATCTCTGTAGGAGGTATAGACTCGGCAGACGAAGCCTATAGACGCATCAAAGCAGGTGCATCACTTGTACAAGTTTACTCTATGCTTATCTATCGAGGTCCTACGCTTATTAAAGAGATAAATGAAGGCATTAGCCAACTGTTAAAGAAAGATGGCTACACTCATATATCTGAAGCCATCGGAGCTGACTGGAAATAATATCCAGACAAACAGTCGTTACTATCGAATCAATACTAAAACCAGCAAGGAAACTAGATTGAAAAATATTCTCATTTCATGCCTAATACTAACGGGAGCATTAATGGCAAATTCATTACCAAAACATTTTACAAAAACTCTAGACAATGGTCTACAAGTCGTTGTCATCCCTATGGATAACGATTCAGGTGTTATCACCACAGATATTTACTACAAAGTAGGAAGCCGTAACGAAGTCATGGGGAAAAGTGGTATGGCACACATGCTTGAACACCTTGCCTTTAAATCAACAGAAAAACTAAAAGAGGGTGAATTTGACACCATCGTAAAAAGTCGTGGTGGAGTGAACAACGCGGCAACTGGTTTTGATAAAACGCACTACTACATCAAAACAGCAAGTAAAAACCTAGGTATGACATTAGAACTCTTTGCAGAACTCATGCAAAACCTCAAACTCACCGATGAAGAGTTTCAAAAAGAGCGTGACGTTGTAGCGGAAGAACGTCGTCTCAGAACAGACAACAACCCTATGGGCTACCTCTACTTTAGAGTCTTTAACACACACTATGTCTACCACCCTTACCACTGGTTACCTATTGGGTTTATGGAAGATATACTCTCATGGAAGATAGAAGATATTAGAGATTTTTATACACGTTACTATCAGCCAAACAATGCCATCTTAATCGTTGCAGGTGACATTAACCCTGAAGAGGTATTTAACCAAGCCCAAAAAGAGTTTGGACACCTTAAAAATGAACGTGACATACCAAAAGTCACTGCCGTTGAGCCTAAAGTAGATGGAGCAAAACGTGCCATACTTCACAAAGAGAGCAACCGTGTAGATACACTTGCCATTACCTATGCTATCCCGAACTATGAGCATGATGACCAGGTAGCACTCTCTGCAATTAGTCACATCTTAAGCTCTGGAAAAAGCTCATGGTTTGAAAAAACCATTGTCAACGAAAAGCAACTCGCCAACCAAGTCTATGGCTATAACATGGAACTCACAGACCCAGGAGTATTTCTCATCATGGCGATGTGTGCACCTGAAGCATCTTTAGATGAACTAGAAAAAGAGATACTCCTAGAACTTGAGAAGCTTAAAAATGGTGACGTCACACAAGCAGAGCTAGATAAGGTCAAGATAAACACAAAAGCAGAGTTTATCTACTCTCTTGAGAGTTCATCTTCAGTCGCAGGACTCTATGGTGACTATTATGTCAAAGGAAATATCCAACCTTTACTTGAATATGAAGAGAAATTAGATAAAATTACACTCAAAGATATTCAAGAGACAGCAAAGAAGTATTTTGACCATAACTTCTCAACGACAGTTATCTTGAAAAAGAATTAGGATTTAGGATTATAGATGAATAACTACATAACAGGTGCAAGTACTGCACTCATTACACCATTTAAAAATGGTACTTTAGATGAAGCAACCTTTGCTTCACATATTCAAAGACAAATCAACAATGGCATTGATGCAGTTTGTCCAGTAGGAACTACTGGCGAATCTGCAACGCTTAGTCATGACGAACATAAAAGATGTATAGAAATAGCTGTTGAAGTATGTAAAGGTACAAACACTAAAGTACTTGCAGGTGCAGGCTCTAATGCAACACATGAAGCCATAGACATCGCTAAACATGCAGAAGCGTGTGGTGTTGATGCCCTCTTCTCCGTAAGCCCTTACTATAACAAACCAAGTCAAGAAGGACTTTACCAACACTACAAAGCCATAGCCTCTGCAGTAAAAGTACCTTTTATGCTTTACAACGTACCAGGACGTACAGGAGTAGACATACTTCCAGGCACAGTAAAAAGACTTTTTGATGATGTAGAAAACATTATGGGTATTAAAGAAGCCACAGGGTCTATAGAGAGAACGGTTGAACTTCTAGCTAAAATACCAGACCTTTATGTCTTCTCTGGTGATGATGCTATTGATTTCCCTATACTCGCAAGTGGAGGAAAAGGGATTACTTCAGTGACTGCAAACTTACTGCCAGACATGAAAGCAGACCTTGTACACGCAGCACTAAAAGGTGACTTTGAAAAATCAAAAGCCATCAACGACGAGTTATTTGAAATCAACAAAGTACTCTTTTGTGAGTCTAACCCTATACCTATAAAAGCTGCGATGTACATCGCTGGTCTTACAGACACATTAGAATATAGACTTCCACTCGTAGCTCCAAGTAAAGAGAACATGAAGAAAATAGAAACTGTCATGAAAAAATATAAAATTGTAGGAGCGTAATATGTCAAATATGAAAGGTAAAACTCTTGTTATTACTGGAGCAACCAAAGGTATTGGTAAAGCAGTAGCAGAAAAGTTTGCACAAAATGGTGTAAATATTGCATTTACCTATAATTCTAACGAAGAAATAGCCAATAAAATTGCTGCTGACTTAGAAAGTAAATATGGAGTTAAAGCAAAAGCTTACCCTCTCAATATTTTAGAACTTGATGGATTTAAACCACTTTTTTTAGCGATAGATGAAGACTTCGACAGAGTAGATTTCTTTGTATCTAACGCTATGATATATGGTCGTCCTGTGGTAGGTGGCTATGGTAAATTTATGAAACTTCGTCCTGCAAAAGGACTACAAAATATTTACACTGCAACCGTAGGTGCATTTGTTCGTGGTTCACAAGAGGCAGCTGTGCGTATGGAAAAAGTAGGTGGTGGAGCCATAGTCACACTAAGTTCAACAGGTAACCTAATCTACATAGATAACTATGCAGGTCATGGTACAAACAAAGCAGCTGTAGAAGCTATGAGCCGTTACGCAGCGGTAGAACTAGGAGAAATGGGTATACGTGTCAATGCCGTATCTGGTGGACCTATAGACACCGATGCACTCAAAGCATTTACCAACTATGAAGAAGTAAAAGCTGAGACTATCAAACGTTCAGCAGTCAACAGAATGGGAAGCCCTGAAGACCTTGCAGGTTCAGTATATTTCTTATGTACAGAAGAAGCATCATGGATTACAGGTCAAACGCTTGTTGTTGATGGTGGAACTACATTTAGATAAGAGTTAAGAGTTAAGAGTTAAGAGTTAAGAGTTAAGAGTTAAGAGTTTGACACATTCTAATGAATGTGTCAAGTAGTGTTAAAATGTATAGGTTGCACCTACTGTTGTCGCACTAAATTGTACATCAGAAACATTAAGTGTGTCAAAGTTATCATCACTGTAAATATCAAGATAATCTATAAACAAACCTAAACCACCAGCAAGTTCATACTTTGCACCAAGTCCCCATTGGAAACCACTATCGGTATAGTCACCACTTGCATTACAGTAAGTAGCCTGACCATAACCTGCAAGACCATAAAGTGCTAAACCAGTAGTAATAGAATACATAGGTTTCACATACAGACCAACATTTTCAAGTGTATCACTTGTTGTTACAAGAGGTCTGCTACTGTCAATATCAAGATCTGAAAGTGTTCTCATATATCTAGCTTCTATCCCTACATATTGGTTGAAATAATAACCACCAACAAGTGTAACACCATAACCACTTGAAGTAACAGCTTCACTCATACGCATATGATTAAGCCCTGCACCTGCATAAAAGCCACTATATTTTACATCATCTTCAATCACAACAATCTCTTGCTCTGGAATATTCACTTGTGGTTCAACAGGTTCTAAAAAGTCACCACCTGCCATTAATACATTACTTGCTACTGTCAAAAGTGCTATTGAGCTTACTATTGTTTTCATTTTGTCCCTTAATATCTGTAATAAAATTTGTTTATTTTAGTATTAATTAGCTTAATAACTATTATTTTACTCTGAATAACCATTTATTTACTATAAGTTAGCTAAAATTCAAGACTTTATACACAATTGGGGATACTATAAATGACAACAAAAACCATACTATTATTTTTAACTTTCTTTTTTACAGCATGTGTAGAGAGAGGATATACACCTAAACCTATCAATCATTCTATCGCCAAACCGATAAAAACACACAAAGTTAAACCTTCCATTTCTAAACCTCAAAAAATACTAAAAAATGAACCTACCCTCCCAATTATCCAAATAAAACAAGAGAGTACTCCAGTTCAGAAAAAAGAAATATCAACACAAAAAATGACTACGCCTATAAGTAATCAAATTTTAAAAGAAGAAAAAAATGATTTTTTTTCATTGACTGAAGAGACAAAAAATAAGATTTCTGGTTTTTTCATTCTCATAATAGGTATAATTATACTTCTATAAAGTCTAGAAAATCTCTTTATTACCTATAATACGTTAAAGTTATGTCTATACTTAAATTTAGGGATTTAAAATGTCAAACAAAGTACTTCTACTCTTTACACTCTTACTATTCACTGGCTGTGTAGAGAGAGGATATGAACTCACAGTCAATAAAACAACACAAACCATTACTGCTATAAAAAGTGTTGATATACGTAATAAAACAAAAAGTAGTACCAAAAAAGATATAGAAAAAATGAATTCTGCTGTAAATAAAGAGCAGAAAAAGCAAACAATAAAAAGTACTAAAAAAACCAAACAAGCACCTATTCAAAAAGAAAAAATTGAAACAGAAAAAAAACATGATGAAAACCTACGTTTAAAAGCACAAAAAGAAAAAGAAGTAGAGCAAAAGCGTAAAGCCCTTGAAAAGAAATTGGCACTTGAAAAAGAAAAAAAACGTGTGGATGCAGAAGTTAAAAGAAAAGCTCTTCTCCAAAAAGAAGCTTTAGAAAAAAAGGAACAAGCTAAAAAAATTCAAGCTCTCAAAATGATGAAAGAGAAGAAAGAGCAAGAAGCACTCAAAATAAAACTTGAAAAAGAAAAAATAGCCCAAGCACGTAAGATAAAAGAAGAAAAACTTTCCCTTGAACGTAAAATAGCCCATGAAAAAAGAGTACAAGAGCAAAGAGAAAAAGCGGAAAAAGCTGCTCTTGAACGTAAACTTGCAACAGAAAAAAAACAACGTCAAGCGTTAGAAAAAATACGTAAACAAAAAGAAGAAGCAAAACGGATAGCACAGATAAAAGAAGAAAAAGCTTTACAAGCACGTAAACTTTCCGAAGAGAAAAAAACCGCCATAACAAACACAGAAACACTTATTTTTAAACCAACGACACAAACCTACCAAAAATTTGGTACTTCTGAAATTCATGGTCATGTGGTTTACCTAACACCTGCAGGACAAGAGATACGTTTAAAAAATACAAAAATATACTTAGTACCTAAAAATACAAAAACTGATTACTGGTATAACAATTATTATTTGAAAAATAAAGAAGCTAGTTCTGTATCTAAAACTATTGTACACTATATGAATGCAACACACCTCAATCTAGAAAAAAACTTTGCATTTTATGGTTTAGCTACGGGAACATATTACGTTATTATTGAGTCTACTTATCCAGTATCTATAGCAAAAAATAAAAAAGTTTATATTGCAAAAAAAATAGATGTTCAAAGATATAAAAAAATTATGACTGTGTTTTCTAAAAAACTTTAAGATAATGATATAAAATGTTTAATGTACCCAATACACTAGCCTTTATACGACTTTTACTCGCACCAGTTATGTTTTTTTTACTGGTCAATCGTGAGAGTAGTCTACTGATACACATACATTATACTTGGTTAGACTATATCGCGGCATTCATATTTGTCGTTGCTTCAGCCACTGACTTTTTTGATGGCTACGTAGCTCGTACCTTCAATCAAATTACCACACTGGGTAAAATTCTCGATCCACTTGCAGATAAAATGCTTACTCTCGCAGGCTTTTTAGGTCTGATGATGCTAGACCGTGCTTCAGAGTGGGCAATCTTTCTCATCATCACCCGTGAGCTATTTATCACAGGACTTAGAGTATCTGCTGTAAGCCAAGGTCTAGACATCTCAGCATCATGGATGGGTAAAGTAAAAACTGTAGTACAGATGATAGCCATAGGTTTTTTACTTATGGAATGGCCTGGGGCAAATATACTGCTTTGGGTTGCTGTTATGCTTACACTCTACTCAGGTTATGAGTATGTTCGTGACTTTTTCAAAAATACCCCTATTGACTAAAAATTAATCAATTAACTGTTCCTTATAATAATAAAAACATGCTATAATGTCGCATCTTATTTTAACAAGGACAAAAAAATGAAACTTACAAAACTTTCTTTAGTAGCAGCAGTAGCTGTTTCTTCAGCATTCGCAGGTGGAGACATTGCTCCAGTAGAACCAGTAGTAGTCGCTCCAGTAGTTGAAGCTAAAAGTGCAACAACTATCTCAGGAAAAGGTTCACTTATTTATATCACTAATGGTGCACAGTCAAATGGTGACATGTTTTCAAGTGAAGCATCTGAAAGTGCTGCAGCAATCACTCTAGATGTAACACATAACTTTTTAGACAATGTAAGTGCTAACTTTACAGCTATCGGATTTACAAGTCTTGGAAATAGCTTTGGTGACGGTACAGACACATGGACAGGTGGTTTTTTAGATGCACAAGAGACAGGAGCATACTTTAATGTTGCTAACCTTACTGCAACTTTTGCTGACACTACACTTATCGCAGGTCGTCAACTTCTAGGTACACCAATGATTCAAGGGTACGACTGGTTAATCGCTCCAGGTTCATTTGAAGCATATACACTTGCAAACAGTTCTATTGAAAACCTTACACTTGTTGCATCATACGTTGCAAAATTTAGAGCAAACAACTCTGGTACAGACTTTGCAGACCTAGATGGTGATAACTGGACAGTAGGTGCAACTTACACTAATGGTATCACTGCAAATGTATGGTACTACAACATTGACACTGCTGGATACACACAAGTTTATGCAGATGCTGGATACACATTCTCAGGAATCACACTAGAGGGTCAATATGTTACTACATCTTTTGATGCTGGTACAGATACAAGTGCATTTGGTGCAAAAATCTCTACAACTTTAGCAGGTGTTGATTTAAGTGCTGCATACAATAAATTTATTGATGGTAACACAGGTTATGTTGGATGGAATGGTCTTTACACAAACTCTTGGAACACAACGATTGCAAACCAATACGATGGTGCAGATTTAGATGCATTTAAAGTAGAAGCTTCTACAACTATCGCTGGTATCAATGCGTTAGTTTCTTATTCTGACTTTGACAAAGGTCATGAACTTAATGTTATTGCAGGATATGATGTAACTGAAGCAATTGATATTTCTGTTATCTACTCTGATACACAGTTCAATGAAGTAGCTGGTACATCAACAGATGTAGTTGAATTCTACGCAAACTACAAGTTTTAATCACCTGTAATTTTTCTCTTAACTTACACATTTTTCAATGTGTAAGTTAACTTTCTTTTTTAATATAATCTCTCTAACATTTTATCTATTTGATTTTTAGCACGCTGTAAAAAGCTTATAGACTTTTCTGACAATTTTCCTTCTTCAGACATGGGTGTAGCGATAAAATCTTTTATCGTACGTATCAACTCTTTTGTTTCACGTATTTCTAAAAATGATTTTTGATGATATTCTGTACTCTTTTCCTTACTTCCCTCTATATGTAAAATACGTTCAAGTTTTCCTTTTTGTTCATTAAAAAGTACTTCAAACATCTTAAGTGTTGACACTGTCTCTTTCATATGTGCATCTACTTTGTCCATCTCTGCTTTACAGTCACCTTTTGCCTTAGTATAAAGTTCTGCATCTGTAAGTTGTTTTTCTGCAAAATGTAAATTTTTGCCACCTTTTATCCCTACACGTATCGCATAGATAAGTCCCATGACAGTAAGTGACGCAAGAGCAAGTATGCCTGCACCTACATAAGCATTAGCTTCTAGGCCCACAGCAGTACTAAACCATGACGCAATATTTTGCATCGTTTCTGTTGATGGAATTTTACTTATATCCAGTGTCATACCTAGTTTCTCAGTAGCAAGATAAACCAACCCTCCTGCAGTCACAGCACCGCCTATAAGTGCATAGATAAACCCTGTAAATTTACCACTAGAGACGTTTTTAAGTACTATAGGAGAAAGTTCTTCTTTAGGTTCAAAAACAACCACTTTCTCTTCTACAGTCTCACTCTCCGCACTATTTTTATAGCCAAGTTGTTCAAGTAAAGTACTACAAGCATCTAAGCCCCCTGCTTTTAAGGTACGTTTTGCCTCTTCATACTCTTTTAAATCTCCTGCAAGCAAGAGCTTACAGGCTTCATTTTGTTCATCTGCCTCTTTTACGATTTGTTTTGCTTTTTCTACTAAACCTACAGCTTCTACATGTTTTTTAATTTTTTTCTTTTTGGGTAGAGTTGGTGTTGATTCCTGTTCTGCTTCATGATTTTCATTTTCAATTGTTTCATTTATCTCATTGACTACGTCTGCTACTGTTTTATTCTTTTCATTCATTCTTCATCCTTATAAAACTTAAAAAGTTCTTTATCTATTTTAGCAAAAAAACCTATTAACCTTTTAATACCAACCCACTATTTACCACACTTTGCTATAATCTATTAAAAATTATTTAGGAATTTTATGGGTATTTTAGTCGCAATCTTGGTTTTATCGGTTCTTATCTTTTTTCATGAGTTGGGTCACTTTGCTGCTGCACGTTTTTTTGGTGTGCGGGTAGATGTATTTAGCATAGGCTTTGGTAAAAAACTCTACTCACGTACCATAGGTCAAACACAGTGGAGCATCTCTGCCATACCTTTGGGTGGGTATGTCAAGATGAAAGGTCAAGATGACACTGATCCTAGTAAAATATCTTACGATGAAGACTCTTACAATGTAAAAAAGCCTTGGCAACGTATCATCATACTTCTTGCGGGTCCTTTTGCTAACTTTTTACTGGCATTTGTACTCTATTTTGCTATTGCAAACATTGGGGTACCAAAACTACTTCCTCATGTAGGTTCAGTAAATACCGATAGCCCTGCTTTTCGTGCAGGTCTTCAGAAAGAAGATAAACTTCTTCAAATTAATGGTATCGACATCAAATATTGGGAGAATATAGGAACATATATCAATGAAGTACAAGGTGATATTACACTCGTAGTAGAACGACAAAACAAACTTCTTACCCTGCAACTTAAACCTAAAGTAATAGAAGACAAAAATATCTTTGGAGAAAACATCACAAGACGCATCATAGGTATCAGCCCCTCTGGTGCACAAATCACTGTCTATTTTGGTTTTTTTGAGGGCTTAGACTATGCGTGGGAAGAGACAAAGAAAGCCTCTCTTCTCATCGTACAATCTGTACAAAAACTTATCACAGGTGTGGTCGGTGCCGATAAACTTGGAGGCATTATCACCATTGTAGATGTGACTGCACAGGCAAGTTCAGCTGGTATATTAGCACTTTTCTTTTTTACAGCACTCATCTCAGTAAACCTGGGTGTACTAAACCTGCTTCCTATCCCTGCCCTTGATGGTGGGCATATTATGTTTAATCTTTATGAGATGATAACAGGTAAAACAGCCAGTGAACAAGCCATGATGTATATCACTATGGTTGGATGGGCAATGCTCATCTCACTTATGATGTTAGGATTGTATAATGATATCAACAGACTTATAGGAGAATAATATGAGCATTTTAGAAAAAGAACACTTAAGAGCAAACCTAGATGAAGTTATCTGGAATATAGAAGAGGCACGTATCTCTGTAAGCGAACATCACATCGTTAAGCTTGTGACTGTCGCCAAATATACTTCACTTGAAAACATCTCTACACTCTATGAGTTAGGACAACGAGCCTTTGGCGAAAACCAGGTACAACAGCTCAAAGAGCGTATGGATGCACTAGAAAAGTTACCCTTAGAGTGGCACATGATAGGCTCTTTACAGAAAAATAAAATCAACAATCTCATAGACTTACGCCCTACACTTATGCAATCACTAGACTCTCTTGGGCTTGCAGAAGAGCTAAACAAAAAGCTAGAAGCAAAAGAAAGCAAAATGAACTGCCTCTTACAGATAAATGCAGCAAATGAAACAACAAAGTCTGGTTTTACTAGCGAAGAAGCGTATGATATGTATCAGACTATCAAAGAGAGCTGTCCTAACATCAAACTCAAAGGTGTCATGACCATAGGTGCTCATAGCGAGGATACCAAACAGGTACAAAAGAGTTTCGAGACAACCCATACACTCTTTGAAAAACTTAAAAAAGAGGGAGCAACCTACTGTTCTATGGGTATGAGCAGTGACTATGCACTTGCTATCAAATGTGGTTCAAACCTTATACGTGTAGGTTCGGCACTCTTTAAGTAGATTTAAATCAAGAAGCCACAGCTTCTTGACAATGGCTACAAACCCCATAAAGATTAATCTGCTGTTTTTGTAACTTGAAATGTTCATTGCTTGTGAGTGTGTGTAAGAGTGTATCTGTCTCTTGCATATGCGGT
This sequence comes from Sulfurovum sp., assembly GCA_027066595.1. Classification (GTDB taxonomy): domain Bacteria; phylum Campylobacterota; class Campylobacteria; order Campylobacterales; family Sulfurovaceae; genus Sulfurovum. Next base: position 1,470 of record JAMONG010000089.1, on the reverse strand, counting down.
TTATCTTCTACTTCACCACACTCTGTACACACAAGGTGTATATGGTCTTCTTTAATCAGTTCATATTTGGGTTTTTTGCCTGTGATAGGCACTTCAACCAAAACACCTTTTTCAACCATTAAAATAATATTTTTATACACCGTAGCCAAAGAGAGAGAGGGGTGTGTCTTTACGACTTCTTCATAGATGCTATCAATAGACATATGCCCATGGTTTTCTATGCTCTCTAATATATTCATACGCTGAAATGTTGCTTTTAATCCACTCTCTTTTAGTAGTGTTGCATAGTCTCTCATATTACTCCTTCATGGTGTATAGATAAATATATCATAATAAACTTATCTATACACTTTAAGATAAGGTACGCTTAGGCGTACCTTAGATGACCTAGAGGTCACCTTCGTGTTTTGCAAGATATTCAGCAACACCTTCAGTGTCAGCTTTCATACCTTCGTCACCTTTAACCCAACCAGCAGGACATACTTCACCATGCTCGTTAGTAAATAACATTGTATCTACCATTCTAATCATCTCATCAATGTTTCTTCCTAGTGGAAGGTCATTGATTACGGCATGTCTTACTGTACCGTCAGCATCGATAAGGAAAGAACCTCTAAGTGCTACTGATTCATCAAGAAGAACATCATAGTCTCTAGCAATTTGCTTAGAAAGGTCAGCAACAAGTGGCATATCAACTCTTCCGATACCACCTTCAGCTACTGGAGTTTCTCTCCATGCAAAGTGTGAGAATTGGCTATCTACAGATACACCAATGATATTTACGCCTCTTTCTCTAAAATCTGCCGCTCTTTTAGAAAAAGCAATGATTTCTGATGGACATACAAATGTAAAGTCAAGTGGATAGAAGAAAAGTACTGCACCCTTTTCACCTAGGTTATCCATAAGATTAAAATCCTCTACAATTTGACCGTTCGCAAGTACAGCTGTTGCTGTGAAATCTGGAGCTTTTTTAGTTACTAACATGTTATTCCTTTTAAATGATAATTTTTATTAACAAAGAATTTTATCATAGTAACTTTAAAGAGGGATAAAATCTATCATGGATTTAAATAAAGAACAGATATTTAAGATGCTTAGGAGTATAATAATTTTATGAAAAACCTCAAAAATGCTCTTTTACTCAAACAACTTTACCAACTTAAGCAACTAGGCTACCAATACACTTCAGTGACTATCTTCAAAGAAGATGAACCTGATTTAAGCTTGCCAAATACGCTACTCTCCTTAGAAAAACAAGCCATAGAATGTCATCTCTGCGAATTAAGCAAGAGCAGAAACAAAGTTGCTTTTGGAGAGGGAAATGCCCATGCAGACCTCATGATAGTAGGTGATGCACCAAGTAACAGTGATGACAGTGCAGGAAAAGTATTTACAGGGCGTGCTGGAGACTCACTTAACAAGATGATTGAAAATGTTTTAGGCGTAAGCCGTGAAGAGGTCTACCTCACC
>JAMONG010000088.1 GCA_027066595.1 Sulfurovum sp. | reverse complement strand
AGCCATCTCACTTGACCTCTCCCCAAATCTCATCAACGACCTTTATGTTCGTATGATAGATGGGATGGTAGAGAGTGAGATATCTGAATTTAGAAATGCAAAAGGACTGTAGACTCACTCTCTACAAGAGCAACCCGTTGCGAGAGCCGACTGCTGAAGTCAGCTAGATGGACTTTGTTCATCTGGCGTTGTAAATAGTAAGTGAGATATCTGAATTTAGAAATGCAAAAGGACTGTAGGCTCACGTAAAATTTATTTTTCTTTTGTGTACTGCTCTACACAGAGAGTATGCTATCATATCATTATCGTATGTATAAAGGTAGCCTATGAAAATATTACTCTTAGAAGATGATGTTATTTTACAAGAGATTATAGAAGAGTTTCTTGTCGAACAAGGTTATGGGGTAGAGAGTTTTTTTGATGGAGAAAAAGCGTTAGATGCTATAGGAAAAAATGCGTATGATATGCTATTGTTAGATGTCAATGTGCCTAATATTGATGGTTTCGAGATACTCTCTTATTTACGAGAGATTGGTAACACCACTCCTGCGATATATATCACTTCATTAGCAAGTATGGATGATTTAAAAAAAGGGTTTGACCTTGGTGCAGATGATTACCTACGTAAACCTTTTGAACTTGAAGAACTCAATGCACGTATCGCACATATCGTAAGACTTTATAGATTACAAGAAGAGATAGAGTTTGATGGTATGAAATTTGTGCCTAAAGCACATCAAATTTTTATGGGCAATACTGTCATAGAAATGCGCCAAAAAGAGGCACAAGTTTTAGAGTATTTTATGCGTAATACTGGAAAGATTATCTCTTGTGATGAGATTATTGAAAATGTGTGGAATGATGAGCATGTACCTACACATGCTACCATACGAACTTACATTAAAAACCTAAGAAAAATGTTTGAAAAAGAGTATTTTGATAATATAAAAGGAGAAGGTTATCGTTTTAACATCGTATGAAAGGGTATCTCTTTTTAGATTTTTATCTGTCTATTTGGTATCTGTATTTGTATTACTGGCTATTATAGGGTATCTCTTTTTTGAAAATAACCGTGCCTCTATGAAGTCTGCCATGAAGTTTGAGATGATGTACCAAGCACGTAATCTTAGCTCAGATATAGCAATGAAAGCCATGAAAAATGAAGAGAATCAAGATACATTAAAGCCATTTAATAAAATAACTTTTCTTAAAAACCTAAAGCATTGTCGCTTTGATGCAGGTTATTATGATAAAGATAAAAAACCTATCTATACAGAGATAAGTGATGTTACACGATTTAATACCGATTTTTTTATAAAGAACAAGAAGTGTTACACGGTTGCAGAAGATGTGAGTCAACATTTAGGTGTACGCTATATCGTTTTAAAAGAGAATGATTTGGCTAAATCATTAGATGATTTGCGTGTTAAGATTATAGGATATTTGGTATTTTCTTTCATACTTATGGGAGTGGTGGGATATTTTTTAGGTAGGCTATTTTTGCAGCCTGTACGAGAACAGATAGAGTCACTTGATAAATTTATATCTGACACCACACATGAACTTAATACACCCATCTCTGCGATACTGATGACCATACAATCTCTCAAAAATGTAGAACCTAAGAAAATGAAACGCCTAGAAGCAAGTGCAAAACGTTTAAGTACGATGTATGGTTCGCTTACCTATAGACTAGAAGGTGGGGTAGAAGCATCTGAAGATTTATGTTTGGCAGGTATTGTTAAGCAGAGAGTTGAGTTTATCAAAGAGTTGATTGACTCTAAAAGGTTAGATATAGCACTGGACTTAGAACCCACAAAAATACATATGCCCAAACGTTCTGTTTATAGGCTTATAGACAACCTTATCTCAAATGCGATAAAGTATTCAGATGTAGGTGATACGATAACAGTAAGGTTGAAAAATAGAGTTCTAGAAGTAGAAGACACAGGCATAGGTATCGATGATAAAATGCAAGAAGATATTTTTAGACGCTATTACCGTGCAGGCGATGAACGTGGTGGTTTTGGTATAGGCTTAAGTATCGTACTTTCTATTTGTAAAAAATACAAAATAAAGTTAGGACTTGTCTCTAAAAAAGGAGAAGGCAGTACGTTTAAACTTACCTTCCCTAAGATTAATATGATATGAAAAATACTTTCGTGTTAGATTTAAGTTTTAGAGTATTTATTATTTTTACTTTCCACTCACCTTTTCTTTGAGTATCGCAGTGTATCTAAAGATTATAATCTAAAAATATTGTGATACAAATGTGATAATTTTATATATATTTGTATAAATTCTTAATTTTATGTATAATACTATTGTAAAATTTTAAATACAGGGGATAAAGTTATGAATAGATACTTGAAGATATTAGTAGGGATGTTGTTCTTTTTTTTAAGCACATCATCTTATGCTGCAACTATTGCGTTGACAGCTAAGTATGGTCAAACAGGAGGGTTAGCAGGTAACCTCAATCAAGTGGGCGATGAAGTAAATGGACGAAATATTTGTCCAATAGCCAATACCAATGCCAATGTCGCACCTGGATGTGATATGTCATCAGATCCAGGGTATAGTGATAATGCTACACCCAATGATCCTAGTGATGATATATACACAGGAGATATGATTGTACGTACCAATGATAGTTTTGAAGCAGTAGCTGCATATGCTTGGCTAGGAAATGCTGGAGGAGCTGAAGAAGAAGTGACTATCACAGGTACGCTTCCTGCAGGTGTTGGATTTGTTTGGGATGGTATTCCTGGAGCATGTCATCCAACATTAAGTAGTCTCTCAGCAGATAAAAAAACCATCGTATGTGTAAGAAAAGACTTTGATACTAACAATGTTGGTTCTTATGCGGAAGATTTACCTTTTTCAGTCAAAGTAGAGGGTGATGCAGTAAATGGTTCTACCCCTGGATATGTCTCATTTACGATAGATACTCCAAGTAATAATGGTGCACCTATCACAGATACTACGCAAACAAATGACCCAAATGATGAAGATCTTATTGTCATTACTGCTTCACCACGTTGGAACATCGATAAAAGTGGCGGTTCA
>JAMONG010000087.1 GCA_027066595.1 Sulfurovum sp. | reverse complement strand
TTAGCATTTTGGGGTATGGGTTTTTCACCCATCAGTTTAATGACCCACGTTCTATAAGTAGTTTTCTTCTGCTTTCATTTTTTGTTTTTTTATTTGGAACAACTTATCATTTCGCCATAGAAGAGTCATATAAAAAACTAGAAGAATCCAACAAACAAAAAGCCTTTCTTCTTAAAGAAATACACCATAGAGTTAAAAATAATCTTAATATTGTAGCTTCCATATTGGGTTTAGAAAAATTTGAAAGTAATATAGAAGAAGTACACAGAATCATCAACCAAAATAAATTACGCATAGAGTCCATAGCGATGGTACATGAGATACTCTATGAAAGTAGTGATTTAGAACAGATAAACTTTAAAACATATATGCATAAACTTACAAAACATATACTCCATACGGAAGGTGGAGAAAGAGAGATAACTATACATTTAGATATTGTTCCACTTTTATTAAGTATAGAGTACATGATGCAGTTTGGCATCATCATTAACGAACTCATAACAAACAGTCTTAAACATGCTTTTGGAGAAGAAAATGGAGAGATAAGTATTACACTCATAAAATATGAACACAATTATAAACTTATATACAAAGACAATGGTAAAAAAACAACTACCTACAAAAAAGGCTTTGGTACAAGCTTAATAGAGATGTCGGTACAACAGCTAGAAGGGGAAATGGAAGTTGTCATGAATGATGGTATACGATATGAAATAACATTTAATGGAGATAAAAATGAAAATTCTCATAGTTGAAGATGAAATTATCCCTGCAAATTATCTAAAAAAAGTACTAGAAAAAGAAGCATATAGCGTTTTAAAAATTGTAAATAAAGGGAAAGATGCTATCTACATCGCAAAAAAAGAAAAACCCCAAATCATTCTTATGGATGTGATGTTAAAAGACCATATTTCAGGCTGTGATGCGGCACTAGAAATAAGCAAAGAAAACCCTGATATTCTCATCATTTTTTTGACTGCTTATTCAGATAAAGAGATGATAGATTTTGCGGTAGCTTCAAATGCCTTTGGATACCTACTTAAACCCTATAGAGATAATGAAATACTTGCTACTTTAAAACTAGCCAAAGCAAAACTACACCAAAGTACAAACAAAACAGAAAAGTCTTCAGAAAAACAAACACAAATCATGTTAGCTGATGGATACTATTTTCATCTGCCCTCCCAAACACTAAGACATAAAAATAGAGAAGTTCTATGTGGACCAAAAGCCTTAGAGCTTATAGCTTTACTATGCACACATAAACAAGGGACTTTAAAAATAGACTATATTTTAGAAACCTTATGGGACACAGAGACTTCACAACAAACCTTACGTTCACTCATACACCGTATTAGAGAAAAGACTTGTCCCGATATTATAATCAACGTCAATAAACTAGGATACAAAATAGGTTTAAAAAACTAAAAATCACCTTTGATACTATGCGTATTTGCCTTATCGAATGCATTTTGAGCATTTACTTTATAAATACTTTTTTCATCAAAAACTACAAATGGAGGAAGTATCTGTGTCATAGACTTAGAGTTATTACGTGCTGCTATCATTACTAACTTGGATTCTCTGTCTATTTTAGCGTGCACAAACTGTATCTTCTCTGGGTTAATGCCATTAAGTTTAAGATGGTGTAAAAGTAAGTCTATCTGCTTCGCATCATAACAGAAGATAAACCATCCTTTAGGTTTTAAGTAAGTCTTCACACGCCGAATAAAGCTTTCTATAGGTAAATGATGTGCATACCTAGCAATGTTCAGATGCGTATCGGTACTTTGTTGTACTTTTTCATCATAAAAAGGAGGGTTTGAGATGATGTAGTCATAGCGTTCATCTGTTTGAAGCTCTGTAAAATCACCTAAGTAACTTTGTACATTTATCCCATTGAGCTTGTAGTTATGTACCGCATAGTTAAGCATTTTTTCTTGTTTATCTATAATACTTGTTTCTATCGTAAAGTCACGGCTTAAAAGTAAGGAGATAATACCCACGCCACATCCCACATCTAGCAACTTTCCTTTAGGTTTAAATGTACTTATAAAGTCATAAAGAAAGATGGAGTCACTGTTATAGCAATACCCAGATGTAGGTTGATAGAGGAACACGTAAATGCCTTGTAAAAGTTTTGATTATTTTACACTAAGTTGGGTATAAGTGTGTTTAGACTTATAGGCTACTACTCTTTAGAAGATTTTTTTATATTACGCAGTCTCTCTAGTTCTTTTCTTAATATAGATTTTTCCTCATCAGTAAGATCATGCCGTTTTAACCGTACACGTATTTTTCTCATCTCTTTTTGTAATTTACTTTTCATACAAAGAATTTTACTCTAAATATGTCAAATTATTTTGACATATTTAGACTATTCTTATATGGTAGTGTTATGATTAAATGTTTGATTAAGGTGAAATTGTGTTAGTGATTAGTATATATAATTAACAAGTGACGATATTTAGGGAATATAAAAATATGTGGCTCCGGACGCAGGATTCGAACCTGCGACCAAGTGATTAACAGTCACCTACTCTACCGCTGAGCTAGTCCGGAATGTTTCAGAAAAAAGCGAGTGCTTGTTTCGTGGGTGAGATTATAGACAAAAACACCTTTGATGTCAAGGGTTTTTTAGGCTTTTTTGTAAAAAATGACACCATTTGTTGAAACAGGCTTTATTTTTTCTTTTTCTAGTAGTTTTTTAAAGCGGTTTTGACTCTCCTCATCACATAAAGCATCAATATCCTCTTTCGTCAGTGGTCGTTTAGCTAATGTCTCCAAAATATCTTCATTACTATAACTTGAAGCTGATATATCTGCTTTTTTACGTGAGGCAATATAAATAGGTAAAGAACTGTCAAAAAGATGGCTAATATCTAGTAACTCTTGAAAACTTACAGGCTTTACATCAAATGCAGGTGGTCTGTCTATCGTTCCTATGTCTATACGTGTAGGTTTTAGCTTAAGTAGGTACTCATTTAGCTTCGCTATCTCTTCTTTTGAGTCATTTAAAGTCTTGACGATGAGTATTTCTATAATAAGTGGGCCGTTATACTTACTTTTAAATGCTAACAT
>JAMONG010000086.1 GCA_027066595.1 Sulfurovum sp. | reverse complement strand
TGCATGACCATGGTGAGCGAGTATGGCGTTGATGACTGTAGGGTGCTCTCCATGTCTGCGACAGACATCAACCCCTATGTCTACATGCGAACCACCCAAGTCTTGGGTAAGTGCCTTGCCTATGTCATGCAGAAGTCCTGCACGCAAGGCTAGTTTTTCATCTCCACCCATCTCGGCTGCCATGACACGTGCAAGTTTGGCAACTTCAAGGGTATGGGCTAATGCATTTTGACCATAAGAGGCACGGTACTTCATACGCCCTATGAGCCGTACCAACTCCTCTGCCATAGGGAAGATACCTAAGTCTATAAGTATGTTCTCCCCCTCTTCATAGGTCTTCTCTTCAAACTCACGCTGTACCTTTTCATGCACCTCTTCGATGCGTCCTGGGTGTATGCGTCCATCTTCGATGAGTATCTCTATGACCCGTGTGGCGATGGCACGTCGGTAGAGGTTAAATGAACTTACCAGTATCACCCCTGGAGTTTCGTCTACAACGATGTCTACCCCTAACAACATCTCCAAGGTCTTGATGTTTCTACCCTCTTTACCGATGATGCGACCTTTGTGTTCATCACTAGGTAATGTTATGAGGTTTATGAGCCGTTCACCTGCAAAGTCTCCTGCATAACGTGTTGTGGCTTGAGCTAGTATATAGTTAGCCTTTTTCTCACCCTCATGTTTTGCTTCTTGTTCATACCTGCGTACGATGGCAGCTACTTCTGCACGGCTTTGCTCTTCTACTTTTTCTAAGATGTATGCTTTTGCCTCTTCACGTGTGAAAGATGCAGTATGTTGCATCTTTTCTATGGCATCATTAATGGCTTCTTGTTTTTTTCTTTCTAACTTTTCTAAAGCATCTTCTTTTTCAAGTACCCTGTTTTCCAGCAGTGCGAGTGCTTCTTCTTTAAGCGAAAACTCTTTGGTTTTAAGTATGAGTTCACGGTTACGTTCATCTACTTTAGCCACACGTTTTTGAAACTCTGACTCTTGTTCTATGGCATGCTCTTTTATCTTTACATCGGCAGCTTTGAGTAATAAATTTGCTTCATTCTCTATCGCCTTGGCTTTTGCCTTTGCTTCTAGTTCTAAATGGCTAAACTCACGCTTTGCACTTTGTTTTAACCAAAGGTAGCTCACTCCCGCACCTATGGCTACACCTCCTAACATACTGGAGGCTCCTACTATTCCTAACATTGGCTATCCTTCACGTCTAGGGCGTGAATATTATGTCTGCTTTTACATCATAATGGTCAGTTACAATCTCTTTGGCGTAACACAATTCACGTGCCACAAAAACGACTTGTTTTATATTTTTTCTGTTTTTTTCAAAAAATCGATCATACATACCCTTGCCAAATCCGACACGTCTGTGTGTCACATCTACTCCGACGATGGGTACGATGGCGATGTCTATCTTTTTTATTCTAAATTGTTTTGAATCTAATGGCTCTTTAATACCGAACTGCTTTTTACGCAGTGGCAGTCTATATTTTACCAACCTAAAACTTGCACCTTCCATAAATGGCACATAGAGCGTACACTTTTGCCTACGTAACTTCTTAATGAGAGGATACAAGTTCACTTCCATCTTTAAAGGTAGGTAAAGCATAATGTTTTGTGCATTTTGCTCCACAATATGTCGATACAATTGTGCTAAAACTTTTTTATCTTTAATATATGCTCTACGTGTGGAAGCTTTTTTTAATCTCTTTAAACAGGTTTTTCTAAACGCTTCTTTTATCATCTTCATCCATTTGTTTAATGCTCTTTGGCTATAATCGCCTACTAATTATATCTAAAGGTGCTGTGTGCGTAAACTATATACTCTCTTTTTTACATCTGTACTCCTCACTTTTACAGGGTGTGAAGATAAAAAAACAGACAAAAACAACATACCTATAGAAAATACCACAGAGTTTTATGGCACAGAGACAGCTGAAGGTCAAAATGATACTCGATTTAAAGTAGTTAAAAAGAAAACTTCTACCGTACAAGAACCTGTTTCATTTAGTGATACTTTTACCCTGTACGACATGAAACAGACAACTTACGTAGCCCATGTCTCAGACAAAAAAGTAACTTTTAAAGAAAATGACAAAGCCATTAAACTTATCACATTTTTTGCATCATGGTGTCCTCCTTGTGTACATGACATACCTTACATGAATGACCTACAGAAAAAATACAGAAAAGAGATGTTGCTCTTGGGTGTGCTTATCCATGATGACATCACAAAACCCGCACTCAAATCTTTTCTTGCAAAACATGAAGTAAACTACTTCATCTCAACAAGTACTCACAACAATGACTTTGCAAGTCTTATAGCTAAAACCCTCTCTCTTCCTAAAAACTTTAGCATTCCTCTTACTGTAATGTATGTAAAGGGTGAGTATTTTACACACTATGAAGGTGCTGTTCCTATTGAGATGATAGAGTATGATATAAATCAAGCACTAAAAACGATAAAATAAATAATAAAATTTAAGGTACTGTAAAATGTTCAATCTATTTAAAAAAGTATTGGGTAAGACCAATGATGCCATTAAAGATGTCGCACCCAAAAAACGTAAAAGCATCCCCAAAGATGAATTTGAAGACATTTTACTTGAAGCAGATGTCAACTATGAATTAGTCGAAAGACTACTCGAAGCACTCCCAAACAACATCAATAGAATTCAAGCATTTAACTCACTTATCTCCATTTTTCAATACGATGTAGACTTTAAAGAAAGTAAGGATACACCCTTTGTTGAGATGATTATAGGGGTTAATGGTGCAGGTAAAACAACGACTATCTCCAAACTGGCACACCGCTATAAATCTGAAGGAAAGAAAGTCATTTTAGGAGCTGGAGACACCTTTAGAGCTGCAGCCATCGAACAGCTTACACGTTGGGCAAAAAAACTAGACATTCCCATAGTCTCCACACAACAAGGACATGACCCCTCCGCAGTGGTCTACGACACTATAGAGTCTGCCATAGCCAAAGGATATGACAACGTTATCATAGACACAGCAGGAAGACTACACACCCAAACCAACCTAAGTGAAGAACTTAAAAAAATGATACGCATCGCCAACA
>JAMONG010000085.1 GCA_027066595.1 Sulfurovum sp. | reverse complement strand
CATATAAGAGTTTATTGAATATAGTAAACTTTTTCTTTTTTAGATTGAAATATGCATTCCCACTCAGGAGAGTGGGAACGAGGGTTATTTAAAGGAATTTTATATGACCTACAAACTCTCCCAAATTTTAGAAAACCTTGATGTAACTTTTAGTCATGCTGACATCGAGATAGATGGTATACATACACTAAGTGAAGCCACTTCTTCTCAACTCTCTTTTTTTACAGATGCTAAATATACATCCAAACTTTCTCATACAAAAGCAGCAGCTGTTTTTATAGATGAAAAACATGCAGACTTGTTACCTTCTACAACGGTGGCTCTCATTACAGATGAAGCTTACTTAAACCTAGCATATTCCTCGAAGTTTTTTGCACATAAGATGGGTACTGAAAGTACAGAGCTAAAGGTGGGTGAAAAGTGTGATATCGACAAGAGTGCACGTTTTGGAATGAATGTTGTGCTTGGTGATAATGTCACTGTGATGGCAGGTGTCTATGTGGGAGACAATGTGAGTGTGGGTTCAAATACCTTACTCTATCCAAATACTACACTCTATCATGGCACAGAGATAGGAAGAAACTGTATCATTCATGCAGGGGCAGTCATAGGGTGTGATGGTTACGGTTTTGCACATACCAAGCAAGGTGAGCATATAAAGATTTACCAAAATGGTAATGTTGTGGTTGAAGATGATGTAGAGATAGGGGCAAACTGTACGATAGACAGAGCAGTTTTTGGTACTACCTATATACGAAAAGGCACAAAGTTAGACAACCTTATACAGATTGCACATAATTGTGATGTAGGAGAACATACTTTACTCGCAGCTCAGGTTGGACTAGCAGGCTCAAGCACACTTGGAAGAAATGTTGTCATGGGTGGACAAAGTGCTACAGCAGGGCACTTAGAACTTGGAGATTTTACTACCATAGCAGGTAAAGGTGGTGTCACCAAATCACTCGAAGGTGGTAAAACCTATGCAGGTTTTCCTGCCATAGAGATAAAAGCATGGCGTAAAATGCAAGCAGTGCTTATGAGATTGGTAAAAAAGCGTTAACTTTTTGTGATATAATCAAATACAAATAATTTTAAAGGATTTAAAATGAGCGGACAAGTAACAAATATAGATGAAATGACACTCAGTGGTACGAAAGATGGAAAGATAACAGTTACAACTATAGCAGAACCTTACGGGGCTGAAAGTGAGTCAGTTGCAAGTATTGGGATTTCACTTCAAGCTGGTACTGATGAGCCAGATTGGAAAGTGCATATTCCAAAAGCCAATATTGATGCAGTGATAACAGCACTTCAAGAGGCTAAAAAAAGTTTATAAAAGAAAGAGTTATAAAAACTCTTTCTTATTCATCTAATTTCATTACTTTGTATTGAGCCAGTGCTCTCTCTAAGAGGTCTGAATCAGGTATTTTTCTTCCTGCTATGTACCCAATTATTTTTCCATCTTCATCAAGTTTTGGCTTAATCCATACAACAACATGATAGTATTTACCTTCAGCGGTCATATTTTTAACAAAACCTTCCCAGTAATTCCCCTCTTTTATGATTTCCCACATACCTTTAAATGCAACTTTTGGCATGTCTGGATGTCTGTTAATGTTGTGTGGTGAACCGATGAGCTCTTCTTTTGTGTAGCCTGACATTTCTCTAAATTTACGATTTGTATAGGTAATGATACCTGCGGTATCTGTTTCCGTAATCATTACCCCTCCATCAAAAAACATTTCTTCATCAATAGGTTCAGGTTTTTGAATCTCTTTTCCAGTAATGATATTTTTGACAACTTGCCCCATAGTATCTCCATTTATATTTAAGTATTTTAAGATAGAAGATAATGGCACTAAATAAACAGTACGATATTATATCTATCGGTAGTCTGGCAGTCTTTTAGGAAAAGATCCATGACTTTCTGTCCCCACCTCACGATAGGTTTAGCGTTTCTTGATATTTGTATTATAAGTAATACGGATTAAAAATAGCTTGATATATGTCAGCTTTAAGGTCTATTTAGATGTTTTATTCGCATATTTTGGTACAATGCAAATAATATTATGTATAGGAAAACAAGTGTCTATCACAGAAACAATTAAATCACTTTTACAAGAACGCATTTTAGTCATCGATGGGGCTATGGGTACACAGATACAAGACTTAGAAGTACCCCCAGAAGCATGGATATGTGACAAGGGTATAGACCAAGAGGGGTGTAATGAACTACTTATAGACACCGCACCCGAACTTCTTAAGCGTATACACATGCGTTATGCAATGGCTGGGGCAGACCTCATAAAGACCAACACCTTTGGAACCATGCCTTGGGTACTTGATGAGTATCAGATGGGTGAACGTGCTTATGAACTCTCTAAAAAAGGTGCAGTGTTAGTTAAAGAGATATGTGATGAGTACTCTACGCCCGAGCAACCTAAGTTTGTACTAGGTTCTATAGGACCAGGGACAAAGCTACCAAGCCTTGGGCACATACATTACGATGAGATGTTTGAAGGCTACAAAATTTGTGCTGAGGGTCTTATAGATGGTGGATGTGATATATTTTTACTAGAAACCTGTCAAGACCCACTACAGATAAAAGCAGCTCTTCATGCCTGTGAAGCTGCCAATGAAAGTAGGGGAGTAAAACTTCCTATAATGGTGTCTGTAACTATAGAGCTTTCTGGCTCTATGCTTATAGGTACGGATGCAACGACCATTGTAACAATACTTGAACCTTTTGACATTCTTTCACTAGGTTTTAACTGTGGTACAGGACCAGACCAAGTAAAAAAACATTTAAAGACACTAAGTGAACTTTGTAATATACCCATATCAGTACATGCCAATGCAGGACTACCACAAAACCGTGGAGGGTACACCTACTACCCTATGGGACCAGATGAATTTACAGAGAAACAGCTAGAGTTTACGGCATTTGACGGGGTGAGTTTTTTAGGGGGCTGTTGTGGTACAACGCCTCAGCACATACAAGCACTTAAAAAGGCTGTAGGAGCTATGAAACCTAAAGAACCTAGTGGGAGTGTGGAGCCAAGTATTGCTTCACTGTTTAACTCTACAGAG
>JAMONG010000084.1 GCA_027066595.1 Sulfurovum sp. | reverse complement strand
TATCTCTTTTATTCCTAACATCCCAACATTTTCAAGACACTTCATGTGAGTCAGATAACTCTCACCAAAAGTCATAAAAAATCTAACTCTTTTTAAACCTTTTATATGTTTAACCAAAGACTCCATCTCTTCGTGGTAGAGAAGATAACTATCTCTTTTGCCAATCTGTGGATAATCCCAAGATATTTTAATCTCCATAGGTTTAGTCTCTATCCACTCTCCATTTTCCCAATACTTTCCTTTTGAGCTAACCTCTCTTAGATTTATCTCTGGATTAAAATTTGTAGCAAAAGCATAACCGTGATCACCATCATTGCAATCAAGTATATCAATCATCTCTATCTTGTCAAAATAGTGCTTTTGCAAATATGCACAAAAAACATTTGTAACCCCAGGATCAAACCCACTCCCCAAAAGTGCCATAATCTCCGCTTTTTTATACCTCTCATCAAATGCCCACTGCTCTTTATACTCAAACTTTGCCTCATCAGGATGCTCATAATTTGCAGTATCAAGATAGTGTACACCTGTTTTTAAACAAGCCTCCATGATGGTCAAGTCTTGAAAAGGAAGAGCAATATTTAAAACCATATCAGGTTTTACTTTTTCTATCAAAACTACAAGCTCATCAACACAATCTGCATCTACTTGAGTTATGTCTATATACTCTTTTCCTACCTCATCTTGTAAAAGCTTGCATCTTGATAATGTTCTACTTGCTAAAGTTATTTTTTTAAAAATATCTCTATTTTGCACACATTTGTAAACAACAACTCGTGAAACTCCACCGGCACCAATAATCAAAATATTTGCCACACCAACCCCTAAAAAATTTTTGAAATTATACCAAAATTGTAACAATTTGAAATATAAACAGAAGTTTTTACAAAAAAAAGTTAAAAATATAGACAAAAGTTAAAAAAATTACTATAGTTGGAACAGTATTTAATTTGAAAAAGGATTTTTATGAAATATCTATTTATAACATTAGCCTCAACTTTACTCTTTTTAGGATGCAGTGATAGCGATTCGGATAAAAAAACATACCTAACAGATGCAAGTGAAAAACCTTACAATGACAATGTTTCTCAAAAAAAAGATACAAATAGTAATTTTAGAGTAACTTCAAACTCAATTAACACAGATATAGAGTTTGTAAAAACAATTGGAATTAATGGCAATGCACTAGATATCGCACTCTCAAATGATGGCAATTTTGCATATATTGCTAGTGGAGATTATGGTCTACAAGTTTTAGATATCCAAAACCCATCTTATCCAAAACTGATAGGAACTTATGATGCTTATGGATATGTAAACCATGTGGAAGTTATAAATAATATAGCATTCGTATCTTATGTTGCAACAACTTGGGAAGATTATGAAAGATTAAATGCATATGATATAACTTACCCTTACAGTGTAGAGTATTTAGGATATTATGAAGGTTATAAAAGTAACAATCATAAATTTGCCCAAACATCTAATCTATACTACCATCTAACAGACGATGCGATATTTTTAACTAGCAGATATGATGGCAGAGAACAAAACAGTTATCCACTCTACGACCCTTATGCTTTTGCATTGAGTGGTGGGTATGTTTTTGTTGCGAATGGAAGAGAGGGTGTTACTATATTAAAAACTGAAGATGGTGCGAGTGTGGCTAGATTAACCTCGCCATAAAAAGCATCTCTAAACTCTCTCCCAAACAAACCCACAAACATTTCTATCTTTTCTACAAAACTCAATCCCAACAAGATAAATCTCATCAAACTCTTGATACTTCTCAAAGTATCTCTTCTCTTTAATCTGTGTTAATGCTTTGCCTTCTGGCTCATCCACAACTTTAAACTCAAAGATATAAACTCTATCTTTAAACTTTAATGTCAAATCTATTCTATTTTTATTTGTTGCATCTTCCGTTATAGTCTCTACTCCAAGGCTTGCTAGATATGCATACATAACACTAGCATAGTATCCTTCATAGTTTTGTATCTCATTGTTTGTGAAGTTATGATAGGGAATAGATGCAAAAAGAGCTTTTATGCTTTTTTCAAACTCATCTAAGTTTGATTCATTTAGCATATCATATAGTCTACTTTGGTATTTTAATTTGTTATATTTTTGTTTAGTTAAGTAGTCTATTAACAGATCATTAAAGGATATTTGTATCTCTTTGTTTGGAATGGTTAGTTTATATTTAATACCTCTTGGTGTTGCTATCTTCTCTTTTATCGTCAAATAACCTGTTTGCCATAAAAGAGCTATAAGATCTATATAATCAACATCAAAGCTATCAAGTAAGGCATCTGTTGCTTCATAGTTTTCTATTTCTGGTATGAAGTATTGTCTTTGTTTTAGTAGTTCTATTAAGAAGCTAGGGTTTCCAGTACTCCACCAGTAATTTCTATAATCAAACTGTTTTGAGATAAAGAGTAAGATATCAAATGGGTTGTAAACTTTATCTCCCATATAGTTATATCCGTTGTACCACTCTTTTAGAAGTTCCAAATCAACACCTTTTAGGTGTTGTTTGAAAGTTGTTTTTATATCATTATGTGTATATCCGCAGATAGTTGCATAGTTTGCATCTACTGTTATATCTTCTAGGTTATTTAATCCACTAAAGAGATTTACTTTTGAGAACTTGCTAACTCCTGTTATGAAAACAAACTTTATATATTCGTCAGAATCTTTTATAACTGAGTAGATATTTTTTAACTCATCTCGCATCTCTTTGGCTATTTGTTTATTTGTTATGTTATCTAGTATTGGTTTATCGTATTCGTCTATTAGGATTACTACTTTTTGGTTATATTTATTGTGTATTCTTTTGATTAATTCTTTAAAGCACTCTCTTGTATCATCTGTATTTTTACATTTTGTATCAAATTTTTCAGCTATATCTTCTAAAATATAACGAAGTGTTTTAATTAATCCAGCAGTATCTTTGTGTACTCCTGCTCCAAAGCTTATCTTTATGACAGGATATGTTATATTAAAATCCCATTTATCGTAGATATAGAGTCCTTTGAATAGTTCTTTATTTCCTTCAAAGATGTTTTTTAGAGTATCTAAAAATAGTGATTTTC
>JAMONG010000083.1 GCA_027066595.1 Sulfurovum sp. | reverse complement strand
AAAACCTATGACTGAAGTGACAGAATCTACAGCATTTTTATCTAAGCTCTTTAGCAATGCTTCTTCTATCTGCGTGACATACTTTTCTGTATCTTGCAGGTCATTGTTGATGTTTATTTTTCCATTCATATAGACCTGTTGGGCATCAAACTCAGGAAAGAGCTGAAACTTGGTAATAGATGACATACCTATAGTCCCTAAAATGATAAAAGTAATCACAAGAGACAAAGAGCGTTTTTTCCTTAACAGTAAGGCATTGAGTACTTTTTCATAAAAGGCTATCCACCGTTTCCAAAAACTCTCTTCATCTTCATGTACATTAATCTTCCCCATAGAGAAAAACTCTTTTGAGTGTAAAGGTAAGAAGTAAAAAGCTTCAAACAAAGAGGAGAGCAAAAGGATAGAAATCATCACAGGGAGCACCTGCATAAACATCCCCATCTTACCAGACATAATAAGCAGTGGTAAAAATGCAAAAACCGTAGTAAGTGTAGCCGTCAGTACCGCAGGAAACATCTCTAAAGAGCCATCTATGGCTGCATCTCTTGGGCTTTTACCCATCTCCATGTGTCTATAGATATTTTCTGCAACAACGATGGCTTCATCAACCAGCATTCCTAAAGCAATAAGCATCCCAAGCAGACTTAACATATTGAGACTATAGCCCATCAAATCTGCTGCAATGATGGCTATCATAAAAGAAGCAGGTATCCCAATGGCTACAACCAAAGCGATACGAAAATTCACAGACAACAACAGAGCGATAAACACCAAGATAAGACCAAACAAAATATTTGAAGAGACAAGGTTCAAACGGTTCTTAATCCATATAGAAGTATCGGTATAGGCAACAAAATCTATGTTTTCATATTTTTTAGAAAACAGTTTAAGTTCTTGACGTATCTCTTTACTCAATGCAATAGCATTACCCTCTTTACTTTTGTTGATGTTTAACGAGACATTCTCTTTACCATTAAAGTGTGAAAGTTGCATTGCATCTTCAAGCCCCAAGTAGACAGAAGCGATGTCTCCCAAACGGATACGTTTGTCCCCTATCGTAAGTAAAATACTAGAAAGGGCTTCTTCACTTTTTTCACCATTGATAGTAGAGATATACAAATGCTCACCCTGTCCATCTAACGTTCCTGCAGGAAAGATAGACGCTATCCCTGATATGGCTTGATAGACAGCTGCTTTTTCCAGCCCATAAGCCTCTAACTTCTGTTGATCAAGGGTAATCACCACCTCATCATCTGCGTCTCCTCGTATATCTATACTAGAGAGGTCTTTGATGAGTGCGAGTTTACCTTTTAGGTCATTGGCAGCTTCAATGAGTTCAGTTTTATCTACATCACCAGAGATGGCGACAAGTAACACAGGGTAGTCATGTAAAGCAACACGAGCAATCGGTTCATCCATATCAGAGGGGATATCTCGTCTTGTATTAGAGATAACATCTTTCACATCTGAAAGTACCATCTGTGTGTCACTGCTGTTTTTAATATCTGCTTGAATGTTAAAAGAACCATTTTGTATGGTCGTATAAAGCGTGTCTATCTCAGAGATACCTTTTAAGCCATCTTCTATAGTAGAGACAACCATCTTGTCTAAAACGTCAGATGATGCACCCACATAACCACCTGAGATAGATATTTTGTCAAGTTGTGACGCAGGGAAAATCTCTTTTGCTATGTTTTGATAGGCAAAAACAGAAAGCAACAACATAAAAACCATCAAAATATGATTGATGATAGGTTTATCGACTGCGAACGTTATAAAATTACGCATACTTTACTCTTTTTCTTGTATCGTGAAGATGGTATCTGTCACTCTATTTTTAAATTTTAATGCTTCTACATTTTGTTTCAACATCACATTTTCTGCTTTGAGTACGGAAAGTTCTCTTATGATTGCATTTACTTCTTTAGATTCATAATATATTTGATTAGACAAGTACGTTTTAATACTTGTTAAAATAAGTACTATCGCCATCGCCATCAATACTACTGACACCATACCAAATGTAATACCGTTAGGCATTTTCTTTTTTTTACTACTAGACATCTTTGTTAAACCTAAAACTTCTTAATTTAGCCGAACGGCTACGTGGATTTACTTTTAATTCTTC
This sequence comes from Sulfurovum sp., assembly GCA_027066595.1. Lineage (GTDB taxonomy): Bacteria > Campylobacterota > Campylobacteria > Campylobacterales > Sulfurovaceae > Sulfurovum. The sequence goes on along the minus strand of JAMONG010000083.1, from coordinate 993 downwards.
TTTACTTGCTGTCACAGGCTTAGAAGAGAGTGCTTTACCTCGTGCATGGTTCTTACCACAGGTACAACGCATCGCTTGGGCATCACAGATACACGCTGTTGACCACTTTTTAAAACGGTTTTTCACTAACCTGTCTTCTAACGAGTGAAAAGAGATAAGTGAAACCACTTCACCCTTAGTATGTTTGGCTTCAAGTGCATCTAGCAACCCTTCTATCTCTCCTAGTTCATTGTTCACTTCTATACGGATGGCTTGAAACATGAGTGTCGCAGGGTGTATCTTTCCTCCAGAGGGTATGACTGTTTTAGCTATCTCACTCAAATCTTTTGCACTTTTTATGGGTGCTTTGGCTCTTGCTTCTACCACTGCAGCTGCAAGTTTACGGTAAGAACGTACTTCACCATAAGCATCAAAGATATATTCTAGTTTATCTTGTGGGTATGCATTGACTACCTCATAGGCACTTAGCGTTGCGTTTGCATCCATACGCATATCTAAGGTCTCTGAGTTAAAAGAAAACCCTCTCTCCATCTTATCTAACTGTAACGAAGAGACACCAAAGTCAGCCAATACAGCCATCACAGGTGCTTCATTTAACGTAGGAAAAACAGCGGCAAACGTACCTTTATATAAAGTACTCCTATTAGAAAAAGGCTCTAAGCGTTTTTTAGAAAATGCCAAAGCTTCATCATCTCTGTCTATCCCAATGTGTTTCAAGTTTTCATAAGTGGCTAACATTTCAGAACTGTGCCCTGCATACCCTAAAGTACAGTCTACAAAGTACCCCTCACCTACATCATTAAAGCTTGAAAGTACTTCTTTTAAAAGTACTGGTATATGAGGTGTTTGCATCACTGTCCTTTGGAATTACCCACATTTTAATTATCAATGTTATAATAGCGAAATAATCCTAATAAAGGTTTCGTATTGGTAGATAAACATCTTATAGATGACATCAAACATGTCTCACTCTCACTCTTTAACAAAAACTTT